>JAHJSQ010000167.1 GCA_018830325.1 Gammaproteobacteria bacterium | reverse complement strand
TTCATCATTTCAGGGCGTACTTCTTCCTGCCACTTCTCGTTTGTCAAGGCTTCAATTAAAGCGGTTTTATACTTGTCTTTAGTTTCCTGATCGTAAATATCACCATCAATCTTTTTACCGAACTTAACTGTAGTCTTTAAAGCAGCAAAGTCAGTACACACAGGGATAGCGCCCCATGCTTGAGCCTTCATGGCACTTATGCAAGATATTTCGCCAAAATGGGTAGGGTAAGCCCAAACTCCGCACTTCTTATACCACTTCTCAATCTCAGGCTGGGAAACACGGTCATGATGAGTAATACCATCAGCCAGCATTAACTTATCCATCCCGCTTTTCCAGCCCATACTAGCTGGATTATCCCTATAAAACTGAACGAACAACTGCCAGCCATAAAAGATATGTAACTCGGCTTTTGGTACTACTGCTTTAATCTCGGGCCACATCTTTAAAAGATGTTCTAAGCCTCTATCGTAGGAGCTAGTGTAAATACACCACTGATTATTTCTCATAGCTTAATTCCATTTCCGGTAATTAAAACCTTTTCGTCAGGCACTTTTGGTATATTCGTTCTATGCCAAGGCGATAACACCATAACTTTAGTAATTTTATCTAATCTCTCAGGCGTGTAGTCTAATTGATTTTGCACATCATGACACCAAATATAAATCTTTTTAGCTTTTATGTTTTCATCCACAAATGATGGCCGCCGCCAGGCTACAACAATATTAAACTCGTCTTTGGCGTTAAACTTGTAATAGGGCAGGTAAGTAACCCCATCATATATGCCTTCATTAGCCGCCGGGTCAGCATAGACTGTTACCTTCCAGCCCAAGTCATTCAACTCTTTGGCTAAATAAATAACTGCTTCTTCTGACCCGCCGACAAAACATTCACCTGGATTGTCCAACTGCTTTGGCGACCAAGGCGTAAATGCTGGGCCACAATAAAGACACAGTTCATCATCCCCCCAAATCTTTGGCGGAATGATATTTTTTCTAAGATTAGTAATAATCGGATTATTCTCAATCAATCGGGGAGCGCTTAACAATAGTGGCTTTAATAATTCCTGCTGTCCTGTCCGGTCAAGATGTTGAGCTAGGCTCACTAAGTTCTTAGTTAAATCCCGTCCCTGGCGCAATTCACTAACAAAACTAACCCTGTCTTGAATTTCTTTATTCTCCGGCAATAACTCCTTGAGCTTAACCGCCGCCGCCCATGCCTCATCAATCATAGAACTATTTAATGACGCATGATAAACAATCTCAAGCGTCCTTGCCTGTAAGTCCTTGGGGTTAGATACTAGGGTAGTATGGGGCATTGGAATACTGCCAGCCAGTTTAACCCACCATAAAGCCCTGCCCCATTCCTTTTTAAGCAAATAAGACATGGCGATATTAAGAAATATTGAAGGAAAACGCTCATCTTCTATTAGGGCGTTCATACAACATTTAATCGCATTGTTATATTCTGTTTTCTGCCTGTAAATCTCTGACAGATATTCCCAACATTGCGAACGTTCCTCTCCCCAGCCTGACTTGTTCAAATACTCCTGATCGCCTGATCCATGCAGATATGTTTCAAACAAACCCTTAGCCGCATCCAGGTGCTTCATATCACGGGTTTTCTGGGTGTATAGGTCATAATAAGCCTTGCCTAAATAATAGATTGGTCTTGGGTCTTTAATCTCGGTTTGTAAAATACTAAGCTCTAGCGAGCGCAAATTACGCTGTAGCGCCTTTTCAAACCTTTTTACGCTAGATAAGTGCAACACATCACATTCTCTATTCTCTACCTTTTTGGTTGGCACTTGTTCAATCAGGGTTTCATGAATTGGCGCTATCCATTTATAAACGCCGGTATTCTCAATCACCCTTTCCCGCAAGTGTTCAATCAAGACATTTTTAATTTTATTGTCTACTATCTCCACCTGATAAAGATAATTAAGGAAAACCGATTGTGCCTTTGACTCTTCTGCGTTTTTAATCAAACCCTTTAACTTATCCCCGCCACGGAAAACATCATCACAATCAAGCCAT
>JAHJSQ010000082.1 GCA_018830325.1 Gammaproteobacteria bacterium | reverse complement strand
GTGGGAATGCCTGAGTACCGCTCCAGCGGTACGAGACGCTAGAGCGTCTCGGGCGGCATTCCCACGCTGGAGCGTTGGAACGATAGGGGGTGTGAATAATTACTTCGAGATTGGTGTAGTATTCACTTCAACTATTAACGCGAACATAGCTTTATTTAACCCGTCCCCAACGTTTCGGTTTGCCCTAAACATTTCGGCTGACTTCGGTCAAAGTCAAAACGTTTAGGACGGGGTTGCAAATCCCGTCCTGCTAGGGATATGCTGGTTTTTGGGCTTTAGCTGAAGAAACTTGCTAATCAGGCTAAGTTTTTACCCCAGCTTTATTTTGTAAAAGCTGGATAAGGGCATAAGTTGAATCTTGCGTAAATATTCTTAATGCTTTAGATTGCCGTCTTTCTGGACTTCCTTTGTTTTGTATTCAGAGAAAAGCTGTTTTCGTAATTGGACGGAATTAGTATTTCCAGACCTCTACTTCATTACCCAGGCGGAGCCCGTGCATTCTTTATATATCGTAGTCGATCGCCTGGAAGACTGGGCGCCTTATTATCCGAGTAGCGACCTTCTTACCGTCGAGGCTTATCTGACATTGCCGGAAAGTAAAAAAGCCGGTAAGACACAGGTAATCAATCTATGCCGAGATTATGATTACCTCGGCACCGGTTATTATTGTTCGCTGTTGGCCGAAGCACGGGGCCAACGGGTAATTCCGTCGATTCGCAGCATCAACGATTTGGCCAATCATCATTATTACCGTCTTTACGATAACAATCTCGATAAATACTTGAGTAAACATCCGGCAGGTTACGGGCAACCCAATACGGAATATTTCGGGATAAAAATTTTCTTCGGTAGGGTGTCTTATCCGCCGCTTGAAAAATTGGCTAGGCGTTTGTTTGAGCTCTATCCCAGCCCGATTCTGAATGTCGAATTCAAGCGGGGCGAACGTTGGGAAATCGTTGGGATTACGCCGGGCAATCTATCCGAATTGAATGAAAACGAACAAAATCAATTTGCGGAAGCGATTGATGCTTACAGTCGTAAGATTTGGCGCAAACCTCGTTCGCGTAAACGGTTTCGCTTCGAAATGGCGATTCTCTACAATCCGCAAGAGGAGTTTCCGCCGAGCGATACGAAAGCCCTGAAATACTTCATCAAAGCCGGAAATGAGTTGGGTTTGGATGTCGATCTGATCGATAAAAACGATTTCGCGCGGCTTTTGGAGTACGATGCCTTGTTTATCCGCGAAACTACAGCGATCGATCATCATACCTACCGTTTTGCCAAACGGGCGGAGAGTGAAGGTTTGGTGGTGTTGGACGATCCCGATTCGATTCTGAAATGTGCGAATAAGGTATTTTTGGCTGACTTATTGAGTGCGCATGGTGTTCCGACGCCGAAAACGCAGTTGATCATACGCGACAAGCCGTTGGATTTCGACGAATTGGAACAGAGCTTCGGTTATCCGCTTGTACTCAAGATTCCTCACGGTTCGTTTTCGCGCGGCGTGGTCAAGGCGCATGGCCGCGACGAGTTGGAAAACCAATGCCGCGAATTATTCAAAGAATCCGCCATATTGTTGGTGCAGGAATATGTGTTGACCGACTACGACTGGCGAATCGGTTTTTTGAACAACCGACCGATTTATGCCTGTAAATATTTTATGGCGCGCGGGCATTGGCAGATCTACAACCATAGCAGCGATAAAGCCAAAGGTAAAAGCGGCGGCTTTGAAGCGCTCGCTGTCCACGATGTGCCGAAGGATGTCGTCAAAACCGCATCGAAAGCGGTTAAGCTGATCGGTGACGGGTTTTACGGTGTCGATATGAAACAAATAGAAGGTCGTAACGTGATTATCGAGATCAACGATAATCCGAGTATCGATAGCGGTGTCGAGGACGATTATTTGGGCGAGGATTTGTATCGAATCATCATGGAGGAGTTTGTACGCCGATTGGAGCGTAAACATAGTGCTTATGCTTGAGACAGGAAATTTCAAGGCGGTTTAGGAAAAAGCATAAAATAACTTCCCTAATGATTCCTTCGTTCCGACTGGGAGCCCATCTACCTTAACCGCAGCGTACCTTCGAGTTCCCTATTATTTTCAGCAAACCGGATGAATACATTATGCCGAGCCATTACGACCTAGAAAGCTTTTCCACAGACTATTTCGACGCACGCGATAAGTTTTTGTCCGCCTGTTCCAGTCAGCCAGGTCATCTGAGGCGTTTTCAGCATTCATTGTTAGCCGGTGACAATCAACCGTTGTCGACCGAGGTGTTTTGGCTCGGTGAAAAACAGGTTAGTAAGGTGTTGGTCATTATCAGCGCGACCCATGGCGTCGAAGGTTTTTGCGGTTCCGCAGCGCAAATCAATTGGCTCAGACACGCACCGATGCCCACTGGCGATACCGCAGTGTTGTTCGTTCATGCCTTGAATCCATTCGGCTTTGCTCATTTGCGCCGCGTCAACGAAGATAATGTCGATTTGAATCGGAACTTCATCGATTTTTCCGATAGCCCTGTCAATCTGGGTTATCGAGAATTGGCCGATGTATTGCTGCCGGAGCATTGGTCCGACGCGAACGAAAAAAGCGCAATGCAAACAATCAACGATTACCGGAAACTTTACGGTCAACGCAAGACCGAGGAAGCGGTCAGCAGCGGTCAATACGAGTATCCGCAAGGCTTGTTTTATGGCGGCGCTACTTCCACTTGGTCGAGACAAGTGGTTGAAACCGTGATGCGCGAATTCGATTTGGTGAATCGGCAACGAGTCGCGGTGGTCGATATCCATTCCGGGCTCGGACCCTATGGTTATGGTGAAGTTATTTCGGATCATCCGCCTGGCTCCAAAGCTGCGACATTGGCGAAACGTTGGTTCGGCGACAGCGTCACCGAGCCGGCGCTAGGGACATCGACTTCGGTACCAAAGCTGGGCTTGCTCGATTATGCCTGGCATAAGGCTCTGGGCGATCGCGGCTGTTATATCACGTTGGAATTCGGCACCTATTCGCTCGATACGCTGTTTCAGGTGTTGCGTAAAGAAAATTATTTTTGGCACAGAGATCCGGAAACAAGGCAGCTCAGTCATCCGATACGGCAACAAATTCGGGATTATTTTTATCCGGATAAGAAAGATTGGCAGGAAATGGTACTGTTTCGTAGTGAGCAAGTGTTAACGCAGGCGCTTGATGGATTGGCGGGTAATGACTGATTCTGCAAGCGCCGAAGAAACACCGAAAATCGTGTTTCGTAGTGCAGTCAAAAATGACGTTCGGCAATTGTTAGCGATCGAAAATGCTTGTTTTACGCAGGATAAATTAACCTCGCGCAATTTTCACTGGATGCTGGAAAGAGCCAATGCCGATATCATCCTGGCCGAAATCGAAGATAAAGCGGCAGGATATGCGCTGTTGCTGTACCGCAGAGGCGCATCGTTGGCGCGGCTCTATTCGTTCGCGGTGTTACCCGAATACCGCGGACTCGGTATTGGTGTGGGCCTGCTCAATCACTCGGAAGCACGCGCCCGAGAGCGCGACTGCGTGTATTTGAGGCTTGAAGTTCGTCCCGATAATCAACAAGCGATCACGCTGTACCGAAAACAAGGTTATCGGCAATTCGATACCAAAGAAGATTATTATGAAGATCACAGCGAGGCGCTGTGCTTCGAGAAACGAATCATCTATCCGCATCCGGAAACCCGCCTGACCGTGCCGTTTTATCGGCAAACGACCGATTTCAGCTGCGGCCCTTCGGGGCTTTTGATGGCGATGGCCGGACTCAAGCCAGACATCGAATTGTCGCAGGCGCATGAACTGCAAATTTGGCGCGAATCGACGACGATTTTTATGACCTCCGGGCATGGCGGATGCGGACCTCACGGTTTGGCGCTGGCGGCTTGGCGGCGAGGTTTTGCGGTCGATGTATATTTGAGTCAACAAGACGTGTTGTTTATCGACAGCGTGCGCAGTCCCGAAAAACGCGAAGTTATCAGTCTAGTGCAGGAGGATTTTCTGCGCCAGCTCAAGCAAACCGACGTGCGGATGCATTTCGATAAAATCACGCTCGAAGCATTGACCGGGCATCTGGATGCGGGTCATATTCCATTGATTTTGATCAGCACTTACCGGATCAATCGCAACAAAGCGCCGCATTGGGTAGTCGTGACCGCGCATGATCCGCACTTTATTTATTTGCATGATCCCGATGTCGATACCGAGCAGCATGCCAGCGAAGCGGATAACTTTTATGTGCCGGTGCCGAAAGCCGAATTTTTGGCGATGTCCCGCTTCGGGCGCAGCCAGCTCAGAGCCGTTGTGATCATCGCGCGGCGCGAATGACTAGAGGACTAGAGGAAAGTTATGACCAGCGATCGCCCTATCAGGCACTGTTTAACCGTTTGCCTTGCGCAATCCTTCGATTTTCCGGCATTGCGCGAGAAAATGTTGATGTCGGGGCGCGTCAAGGCGTTTAGAAATGCCTTGGTTGTCGACTATAAAAGCGGCTGCTCGATTGTATTCGCTTACGGCGTTGCCGTGCATTGGAACGTGAGTTTGGACGAACGGCGTAATCTTCATGATTTGTTACTAGACTTCGCGATCAAGCCCGATGCCGAGCCGCAGGAAGACAATTTAAGCTACGAAACGAACTCCGAAAAATACCGGATACAAAGCGATCATATCGAACTGATCGACGCCGATCAGATGGTGCTCCTGGCAGTGTCTCATGCAATGGCTCAGTCGATCAAACTGGCCGCATTCGAAAGCCATGCGATCAATACGATCCGCGAAACCAGTCATTTGCCCGAATCCTTGGCCAGGGAAGGGAAGATACAACTCGGCAGAAAAGCCACCGCGATGATCCGGGGGCAATTATTTCTGACCAAGAGCGATATTATTTTGAATTACGATCTGCTCGATACGCCCGAGTTTTTCTGGGAGCATCCGGAGTACCAGAGCATTTATTCGATGGCGGCCAATTATCTGGAAATTCAGCCGCGCACCGAAGTATTGTCGAAAAAACTCGAGACGATACACGAATTGTTGGAAATGCTGGCCGATGAGCAAAAACATCAGCATTCGTCGTTTCTCGAGTGGATCATTATTTATTTGATCGCGGTCGAGATCGTGATGTCTTTAGTCGACAGAGTTTTTTGATGCGTTGGCAAAAGACTCTAAACGACTGTCTGAATAACATATTTGAAATAGGGGTAGATGGTTCGCGAGTCGACTTCATAGGCGGCGCTCTTCGCTATCCTAGAAAAAGCATTTCACCATTCATCGTTCCCACGTTTTGCGCTCAGCGTTATACATAAATTGTAGGGTACGCTGCGCGTACCAAAGCCGTGCCCTGGCGGTTCGGTTGGCACATGAAATGAACATCGCGGGGTTACCATGGTACGCACAGCGTACCCTACGCTGATCACCAAGCGTTAGGTGAGGGAGGTCCGCGAGTGTTAAGTGACAATAAATGGTATCGAGGTCTCATTGGTTAAGATTGCAAAAGGGTAATTTTGAACTTATGTATAACGGTGAGCGTTTTGCGTGGGAATGCCGCTTTAGACGCTCCGCGTCGACTGCGGCTTGTAGTTGGATTGAGAAACGGTAGAGAGCGTATTCGTTGCTATTGCTTGTATTATCGACCTATGGGGACGCAGAGCGTCCCGGGATGCATTCCCACGCAAAGCGGAGGAACGATGACTATTCTATTGTGGGAGCGATCCCCTGATCCCGATTTCCAGGCCGAAAAAGGGCTAGCAAAGGGTGTAGAGTCAAGCCCCTTTATGATCTTCACTGAAAATCGGCAAGGATTTCAGCAATGCAACTACGCCGAAAATCGCGGTCGCATAGATCAAGGTCGATTTGATATAGGCCGGGTAGAAATTCGCCATTTTGCTCAGTTTTTCAGACCAGTCCAATGCATCGTGACGGCCGGACAACAAATAGAAGCTGAATTCGGAAATCAGAAACGCAAGCGTCGTTGCCGCGAGCAGAATTGCGAATTGTTTCAATAGCACCGAAGAGTTCAGCTCTTTGAGTTGAGCGCACATTTTGCCGCCAAACCAGACTGCGGCATAGGTCGGAATCAAAAAGGCATAGGCCGGCGAAACGCAAAAACTGCTGACGCCGAAGAATTGAATCACGACAAAATCGATCAATGCCGCTTCGGCCAATAAAACGGCAAAAAAACGGTTGCCGCCGAACCAAAGCCCGGCCAGAAAAAATACCGCTAAAGAGGCGTCGGGGAGTTGAAATGGCGTGCCGATATGGCTAGAGCGCGTGGCCGCCATCAACAACATCAAAGCAATCGCGCCGGGTTGAATCGGTAAGTTTTGGACAGGTAAACGTTGTGCGATATTCATCGTTATTTCTCCAGAAAAATTAAGTTTTAGATATTATAGCGAATCGAAACGAAAAAGTTGCGATCGGCCGTGTTGTAGGTATCGACCAATTGGTATTGTTTATCCAGCAAATTATTTAATTGAGCGCTGACGGTCCAGTTTTTATTGATGTGATAGGCCGAGCGTAAATCGATGGTCGCGTAACCGTTGACTTTAGTCGTATTATCGGCATCGTCGTAGCGATAGCCCTCGGCTAATAGGAAAGCACCGACGTCGACGGGCCCGAACGATCTGGATAGATCGAATGATAACATTCTATCGGTGCGGCGTGGCAGACGATTATTCGTTTCGCGGTCGACCGGACGGAGCAAATTCATGCCCAATTTGGCGTTCCAACCGAAAATTTGCATGCCGATTTCGGCTTCGAGACCGTCGATTTGGGCCTTGCCGATATTTTCGGCGGATAAGTTAAACGTTACCGGATCAAAGACGTTGACGATCAAGTTATCCAGGTCGGTATGATAAGCGCGAATCTCCCACTGTAACCAGTCGTGATTACCCGCGAGTCCGACCTCGACCGATTTCGACTCCTCGGCCATTAAGTTGGGGTTGCCGAAACCGGGCCAATAGAGTTGGTTGAAGGATGGGGCCTTGAAGCCGTTGCCGAAATTCGCGAATGTACTAATACCGTAATCCCAATTGGAACGCCAGCCGATGCTGCCGGTGACGAAATCGCCGAAGGCTTCGTTTTCATCCCAACGAATCGAACCGTTGAGATGATGGTTATCGAAGAATCGTCCGTGCCATTCGCCGAACACGCCGACATCGTAACGCGATAGCTCGGTATAGTCGGTGGTGCTATCGGCTTCATCCAAACGGTAGTCGGTCCCGAGCGTTAGTTGATGATCGTCCGATAATTGAATCGCGTTAACCCAACTCGCATTCCAGCGCAAGCTGTCGAAGCGAGAGGAAAATGCGCCGTCCGGGGCAAAATTGTCGCTATCGTCTCGGCTTTGCCCTAACCGTAAGGTCGAACGCCAATTGTCGAGGACATTGATGGCGCCACTCAGACCGATGACCTGATTAACGAATTCCGTTTTGTTTTGAAGCGTGCCGTCAAAGTCGTTTCTTCCTTCCGATCGCATGTAGGTGGCTTCCACCTCGGCATTGTTATCGAAGCGGTGGCCCAAGCGTGCGTTGAGTCCGGTGTTATAGAAACCGTCTTTATCGGGCTCATCTACCCCGAAAAAACCGGGAGTCGGTTGTCGCGCATCGAAGCCTTGCGAATTGAAATGCGACGCACCGAGGGTATACCAACTATTTTGATAACGCCCGCTGATCGTGCCCGAAGCCTTCGCGGTATTGAACGAACCGCCGCCGGCATCGATCGTGATCGTCGGTTGTTCTTTTTGTGCGCCCTTGCGGGTAAAAATTTGAATGACGCCGCCCAAGGCTTCGGCGCCCCAAAGACTGGATTGCGGACCGCGAATGATCTCGACGCGTTCGATTTGATCGATCGGCAACAGTTCGAACGGCGAGGTACCGGAGGTGACCGAACCGAAGCGGATGCCGTCGACCAAGACCAAGACATGGCCGGAACCTGTGCCGCGTATGAAGACGCTGGAGTTTTTACCGTATCCGCCTTGTTGCGTGATATCGAGGCCGGTTGAGCCTCTTAGCAATTCCGGTAAGGTGTTGACCTGAAGGCGTTCGATGTCTTTTCGCGTATAGACGGTGCTGGCGGTTGCCAGATGTTCTTTGGGACTGTCCGACCGAGTTGCCGTGATCAGCATTTCAGGTAAATGTAACGGTGTCTCGCCCGCGGTCGAGTCGGCCAAAGCCGGAATATGGAAGCCGATGAATAGCAATGGGCTTAGAAAGCATGTTCGCATGATGTCCTCTGCGCCGCCCGCGCATGAAAGGTTGTAGAATTACAACGCAAGGGCGTGCGGCGAAAAGGCGGAGCATGGCTCGACCGTTTCGTTAACAGCCCTCCGCTGTATCGAATCGCTATCGGGCCGGTCTCCGGGCTCATAAGTGACCATTGGCCTGAATCATCGCCTTCCCATGTCATTGCACACAGTGGCAAATTGATGATTCTTTACTTATCTACCGTTGCGGGGGCAGCGCCGGCTTTGGCTTGATGACCTGACCGGCTTCCCGTTTAACCCCGCCCTAGAATCGACAGGTCGATTCTAGGGCGGGGCACCTGAAAGCAAGGAGGGCATTATAGGGATTTACCGGCTGAATGCAAGTGCAAGAAAAATAGAGAGGATTAAATCTATTTATTAGGCAGGACGGAGTTTGCAACTCCGTCCCTAACCGTTTCGACCTTGGCCGAAGCAAATCAAAACGTTTGGGCCGGGTTACATAACCCGCCCCGCGCGAGGCATGCGGAATAAGTTATCCGCGGCCAGACCCTTATTTCATCTGTAATTTCAACCCGGCGCTGCAAAAAAAGACTCGATCGCAATGCCGGCCCATTAATTGCGCGGCTTTGCCCGATAAATCGATGAATTGCCGGGCCAATCGGTTGTCGGGGATAACGCCGAGGCCCACCTCGTTATGAATCAAGACCAATTCGACGGGAAGCTGCAACACGGCGTCCAATTCCTGCAGAATGTCGGATTCGGGAATTTGATGATACAAGGCGTTGTTCAGCCACATCGACACGCACTCGACCAATACCGGACGGTCTAAGCCTTGTAGTGCGGCGAGCAGCTTAACCGGTTCTTCGACCGTAATGAACGAATCCTGCCGGCGCTGTTGGTGAACGGCCACTCGGGCCTTCATTTCATAGTCGAAAAATTCGGTCGTCGCCAGATAATAGGGTTTTTCATTCCCGCATCGCTGTAAAACATAGTCTTCCGCCAAGCGCGATTTACCGCTCTTGACGCCCCCGATGAATAAGGTCTTCATGATGGCTCCTGTAAGGCTTCTAGGATTAACGATAAATCCAAATTGGCCTCGACTCGGTCTGCAAAGCCCTGAATTTGAGCATCTCGGTAGCCGGCGTAGGCATAACCCCGATAATCGGGAGTCAGGGCTTTGAAATAAGCGTTTCGAAATAAGTCGTTGTCGAAAATGCCGTGTACATGCGTGCCGGCGACCGCGTCTTGCCGATAAAAAAGCGGGTATTGAGCCATGCGGCCGCAATGAATTTCATAGCCATTCAACGCCGGATAGTCGAACAGGTCATAGCTTCCTCGCCGAACGATCTTGGGGAGTCGGTAAAACACCTCGTCATCGATATAACCGAATCCGGATTCGCTGCCGGGTCGGTCATGCTCGATACCCTCCGGGTCATGCAACATTCGGCACAGCATCTGGTAACCGCCGCAAATACCGAACACCGTTTTATCGAAACGCTCGATTTCGGCGAACAAGCCTTGCTCTTTCAGCCATCTCAAATCGCGCAGTACGGTTTTGCTGCCCGGCAATAGCACCATATCGAAGCCGCTCAAGGGGCGGTAGGCTTGAATCAATTCGACATGCAGTTCTTCGTCGGCCATCAAAACATCCAGGTCGTTATAATTGCTCAAACCCGGATAGGCGATCGCGGCAATGCGAATCTTGACGCCGTTCAAGCGTTGCCGGTAATTATTGAGCGATTGCGAATCTTCCATGTCGATATTGAGCGGCTCGAACGGCAATACGCCGAGCACCGGTACGCCGAAACGTTCTTTGATGATGGTTTCGCCTTCATCGAAAAAACGCCGATCGCCCCGGAATTTATTGATCACGACGCCGATCAAATTTTTGCGCATGACAGGATGCATCAATTCCAGCGTGCCGTAAATCGACGCGAAGACGCCGCCCCGTTCGATGTCGGCGACCAGAATGTTTTGGGTGCCGAAGGTATTGGCGACAAAACTGTTCGATAGGTCTTTATGCAATAGATTAAGTTCGACCGGGGAACCCGCGCCTTCGGCGATGACTAAGTCATGAGTCTGCCGGAGCGTTGTAAAGGCTTTTTCGACCAGCAATTTAAGTCCGCCTATCGAATCGTAATAATCCGCGATAGTTTGATTTTGATGGACCAAGCCGTTGACGATCACTTGCACCGAACCGTTGCCGTGCGATTTCAGCAGCACGGGATTGAACAAATGATTCGGTTCGACCCGCGCGGCCTCGGCTTGCAGGCATTGCGCGCGGGAGATTTCGCGGCCGTCCGGGGTCACCGCCGAATTATTCGAGACGTTTTGCGCCTTGAACGGCGCGACGCTTATTCCCCGGTCCGCAAAAATTCGGCACAAGGCCATGGCTATCGTGGTTTTGCCGGCGTCCGAGCTGGTGCCGAAGATCGCTAAAGGTTTCATAGGTTGAGATAGTGAATATAGGTGTATTGATGGCTATATTGAAATTTATGCAAAGAGCCATGATCGACGCGGAATTGAAAGGCGGCGGCGGGCGACAGCTTCAAGATATGGGTCAGTAGGGCGCGAATGACGCCGGCATGGGTCACGACGACGGCTTGCGAAAGCTCGGTCTCGATGAGCTCTTGCCAAAAACTGCCGGCACGGCGGCATAAATCGGTAAAATTTTCGCCGTTCGGCGGCGGGACGTCGACGAAATTTTGCGTCCAGTGGTTTAGGGCTTTTGCGTCGATGTCGTTGAAAAACACGCCTTCCCAGTCGCCGAAATCAAGCTCCAAGAGCCGTTCGTCGGTGACGACCTCATCGGACAGGGAGTCGGCCAAGCGTTTGCAGCGGCTGAGCGCGCTGCTATAAAACCGACAGTCTTCGGACAGTTCAGGCAATTTTTGCCGAAGCGCTTCGGCCTCCTGGGCAAAGCTGTCCGCCAAGGCAATGTCGGATCGCCCGTAACACAAGCCTTTTTCGGCAGCGGTTTGGGTGTGGCGAATCAAATAAATGTCCATAGGATTTCGTGATAAATAATGTCCAGGAACTATGGGCGTTGTTGAGGGTTCGGTAACTCGCTTGTCAGGACGCCGTAAATACGTCCGTGTAGGCTTGACGGCGGTGACTGATTGCCATGGATGGCATGAATGCAGATTTTGCAGGAGCAAAAATCTGCCCTGCCGCCAACACCTGCCAATCGAGCAACCGAACCCTCCGTAAAATAGGGAAGTTATTTACGACCAAGTCCATATCGCGCTTAGGAAAAGATAAAAAACGACTTCGGCGACTTGCTGCCCGGCTCCCAAACAGTCGCCGGTATAGCCGCCGATATGACGATGGAAATAGCGGCCGAGCCCCAGCGTGATCAGCATCATCGGTATCAGCGAAATCAAGGCCTGTGGCGGCAGCAAGGCAAAGGGCAACAACGCCGGAATGCCTACTAAGGCTAAGGTTTTCGCATCGGGCTTGAATACCGCGCCGGACGACTTGCTAGGCTGCGTGCGGGCGTAGTCGTAGCGGAACATCAAATACAACGGAAACCAGCGGCTGACACTGTGCCCTGCCAGCAAAGCCGACGCCGGCACCTGCGCCGGTAAACCGGCCAAAAGCTTGAATTTCAACAGCAGCAGCAACAACAAACCGAGCGCGCCATAGACACCGATATGCGAGTCTTTCATGATGTCCAAAATGCGCTGTTTGTCGTAGCCGCCGCCGAAACCGTCGCAGACATCGGCAAAACCGTCTTCGTGAAAAGCCCCGGTAAGCAAGATGCCGGCGATTAAGGCGATAACGATCGCGATGTCTTGCGGCCAGATTTGCAAAGCGACCCAAAAAACCGATGCCGAAAACCCGCCGACCAGCCAACCGATCAACGGTAGGTAAGCACAAGCAAAGGGCAAGCGTTGATAATCGAGCGTGGCCGGGCAGGGCAGTCGGGTATAAAAGCCGACGGCCAGTAGGAAATCGTGTAATGAAGGCATGGAAAGTTTTGCTTGAATTAGGCGGGATATGTCCTTGGCATGTCTAATTCTACTTTGTCTTGCGACAATTTATAAAATCGATTGCTTGAGAATATGACAAACCGGGCGGCTGATTATGAACACGAGCAACACGATGTAAGCCTTGTTGCGTATGGCAAATGCCGGAAAAAGGAAGGTGGTTGAATTATAGAATATACCTTTCGTGCCTCCTTAGGCAAGGCCGAAATTTCAAGTGCGAAAGGTATAAAAACGGGTGCGGGGTATGCTTGGCGAGGATGTCGGCGGATGGGTAGATTTTTGCTCCTCGGCAATTGCTCCTGCATTGCCCTAATACACGCCATCCTTGGCGCTTAGTTGCCGCCAAGCCCCCATGGATGGGTTTACGGCGTTCCTCGACAGGCATACCCCACACCCTAAAATCGGCGAAACTGCTCAAACTGGGAATTGCTGCAATTTCAACCCGCATCCACACCGGCTTCGGCAAAGCTGGCCATTTCGTTCAGCATCGCAACCCCCGAGACTATTAAGGGATAGGCTAGCGCTGCGCCCGAGCCTTCGCCGAGGCGCAGTTCAAGATCGAGCAAGGCTTTTGCGCCGAAGTGATCGAGCAGTGCGCGATGGCCTTGTTCGTCCGAGACATGGCTGAATACGCAATAATCCAAAACTTCGGGATGGCACTTCGCCGCAACCAACAATGCGCTGCCGGCGATAAAGCCGTCGACGACGATCAACTTGCCCAATTCGGCGGCTTTCAAATAGGCCCCTGCCATCATCGCGATTTCAAAGCCGCCGAAGACGCTTAATACCGCCAATGGATCGCGTTGGCCGGAGTGCCGTGCCAAGGCTTGATTCAATATCGACAATTTATGGCTAAGTTGCGCATCGCTCAGCCCGGTGCCGCGTCCGACGCATTGCGCCAGCGGCAAGGAGGTCAAACAATGCATCAACAACGAGGCGGACGAGGTGTTGCCGATACCCATTTCGCCGAAGCCGATACAATTGCATCCAGCATGGTGGCGTTCCTGCACGATATCGGCGCCGGCCTGGATGGCTTGGGCGCATTCGCTCTCAGTCATTGCCGGCTCATCTAAAAAATTACGCGTGCCTTTGCCGATTTTGGCATCGATTAATTTAGGGTGCGGGCTGAGTTCGGCATTGACGCCGGCATCGACGATCCACAGGTCGAGGCCGTTGTGCTTGGCGAAAACGCTGATGGCGGCCCCGCCCGCCAAAAAATTGGCGACCATTTGTGCGGTGACGCTTTGCGGATAGGCGCTGACGCCGTTTGCTGCGATGCCGTGGTCGCCGGCAAAAATCACGATAGCCGGGTTTGTCAGCGTCGGCGATAACGTGTTTTGGATAGTACCCACGCGCAACGCCAGTGCTTCCAATTGGCCCAGCGAGCCCAAGGGTTTGGTCTTTTGGTCGATTTTGTCTTGCAGCGCGGCGGTGAGGACGTGCCCTACCGGCTTGATCAAAAAGTGAGTTTGCATGGTCTATTCCAGGCGTTTTCAAATAAACAATCGTTTAGGTCCAAGCGCGATGCCCACTGCTCTTGTTCCAATAGCGGTTCGTTATAAAAGCGCTCGACATGGCCCAGACATAAAATCGCGAACGGTTGGCTGTCGTCGGGCATCGCCAATAATCGTTTCAGCGCTTCCGGCTCGAACATCGATACCCAGCCCAAACCCAGCCCTTCGGCTCGGGCGGCCAGCCACATATTCTGTATCGCGCACGATAACGAGGCCAGATCCATTTCCGGCAGAGTGCGCCGGCCGAAGATATGCTTTTCCCGTCGATCGCTCAACGAGGCGATGAGGATTTCGGCGCATTCCATGATGCCTTCGACCTTGATGCGCATGAATTCGTCTTCGCGCTCCTGCAAGGCGCGGGCGGTTTGCAGGCGTTCCTGCTCGACCAGGTCGTGTATGGCTTCGCGTAAATCCGGACGGGTGATGCGGATGAAACGCCACGGCTGCATGAAGCCGACGCTTGGGGCATGATGCGCCGCCGCGATGATGCGCGCTAATCTATCGGGTTCGACCGGGTCGGGCAAAAAATGTCGCATATCGCGGCGCTCGTAGATAGCGCGGTAAATGGCGGCGCGTTCGGCATCGGAATAGCGATGATCAGGCATGGGCGGCGTTTCGATGTTGTACGAGCAGGTCTTTAAAAACGAACGGGTCTTTGGGTTGGCTCAGGGCGGCCGGGCGATTGCTGTAGCGGTGTACGAGGCGCGACAGCCAAAAACGCAACGCGGCGGCTCTGAGCATGCGGTTGCAATGCTGATGTTCGATTGCCGATAACGGCCTTAGGGTTTCATAGCCCGAAAGCAGCGCGGTTAATTTTTGCGTATTGAAAATACCGTCGTCTCGGCACCAGTCGTTCGCGCAGACCGCGATATCCCGTAGCCAGTGGTCGCTACAGGCACTGTAGAAATCGAGTATGCCGCTGATTTGTCCGTCGGCGAATAAGGCATTATCCCGGAATAAGTCGCCGTGAATCACGCCGCCGGGCAGCGTTTGTTGTTCGTGTTCGGACTGAAATTGCAGTTCGTCGAGAATCAATTCGAGATCCACGTCGGACAGTTGACTCTCGACTTGCTCGAACAAGGCTTTGATCGACAAAACATCATGATGGCTTGCGATCGGAAAGGTGCAATCCCGCGTGTCGAGATGCAGCCTGGCCAGTTGCGCGCCGATTTGCCGGCATTGATCTAGCGTGGGCGAAACGATGGATCGGCCGGCCAAGCGTTTACAGACCAGTGCCGGCTTGCCGTTGAGGTTGCGCAATAGCCGGTTTTGTCGGTCGGCCTGCGGATTCGGATACAGCGGGTTGTGTGCCCCTAAGCGTTGCAGCAGTTCGATCACCGGGGTTAGTTCCTCGTCATTCTGTGCTTCGAACAAGGTCAGGACATAGTCGCCATGCGTGGTCGCGACCGCATAATGACTGTTCGCGATGCCATCGGGAATGCCGGCAGAATCGACTACCTGGCCGAGATCGTAAGCGCCGAAAAAGGCGTCCAGTTGTGCGGCTGTGACTGAGGTATAAACGGACATTGCTTGATCAAGACAGCAAGAAACCAACGGCCAATAGGCCGAGGATCGTGAAATCAATGGGTGTTTTCATGGACAATGCTTTCGATAGAGTGGTTTTAGTGACCGGCATGATGGCATCGCCGAGAGCCGGTTTGGTTTTTAGCCGGCCATGGTACATCGCATCGCCGCCCAATGCCACGCCCAAGGCACCCGCCATCGCGGCAATCGGCCGGCCGGCATTGGGGCTTTCCAGTTTATCGGCGTCCCGCCATAAGCATTGCCAGGCCCGTTTTTTATCGGCCGACACTAAAATGATCAACAAGGCCGTCAAACGGGCCGGGATGAAGTTGGCGAGATCGTCAAGTTTGGCGGCGACTCGGCCGAAATGAAGATAGCGGTCGGTTTTATAGGCGATCATCGAATCCAAAGTATTGACGGCTTTGTAAACGGCCAAGCCCGGTAGGCCGAATAAGACCAAATAAAACAGCGGTGCGATGACGCCGTCGCTGAGGTTTTCGGCCCAGGTTTCAATCGCCGCCTTATAGACCTCGCTATCGCTCATTGCTTCGGTATCGCGACTCACCAGGTAACGCAAGGCTAGCCGAGGCTGTTTTGCGGTTAATAGTTCCGATACGCTGACATGGAGCATGTGCATCGCAAGGCCCATCGATGCGATGATGGCCAAAACGGGTAGGGCGAGCCAATACGGTAACGCTTGGCAGGCGTAAACGATCGAGAGGCTTACGATCAGGGTCAAGGTCAATAGACTGGTGACCAATATCGCGCCCGATAGAATATTGTCGCGGTAATAACGCCGTTCATACCCTTCGATAAACCGGCCCATCAGCACGACCGGATGGGTCGTGCGGAATTCGCCGAAACGCAGGTCGATCAAATAGGCCAGCGCCGCCAATTCAAACATGTTGCAAACACTCGGCAAGCCGGGCGATCGATTCGGCATCCTTAACCGCGAAGCGCACATGGCGCTTATCCAGGCCTTCGAAATTGTCGCACACGCGAATCAAGATTCGCGCTTTTTCCAGATGACGCTGCAAAGCTTGGCCGTCGATTTTCGCCAAACGGGCGAGGATAAAATTGGCTTGGCTCGGATATACCCGGTCGAACAGGTTGGAATCCTCCAGTACTTGCCTCAATGATTCGCGAAGCTGTGTCGTTTGCTTGCGTGTGTTGTCGGCGAAGGCATCGTTATAAAGGGCTTGCTGCATGTAGGCGATATCGAAACTCGACAGTTTCCATGCCGGTTCGAGTTGTTTCAAATTTGTGATTGCCGTTCTCTCGGCGGCGACGAAACCGATACGGACGCCGGCGCTGCCGTAAAACTTGCTCAAGGACTTGATTAGGTAAAGGTTCGGGATTTGGTCTATCCTATAGGCGATACTGGCCGTAGCGGCGGCAGGGCAGAAGTCCAAAAAAGACTCGTCGATCAGGATCGTGCATCGAGCGGCCCGCCATTGGGCCAGTAGCTCTTGCAGGTCGTAAAGCGCGCCGTCGGGCGTGGCCGGATTGACGAAAATGACGGTGCTGTACGGCGGAATTTCCGTTTGTTTAAAATGCTCGAAACGGTCGATGCAACGGATGCGGCAATCTAATTGCCGCGCGATGCGCGCATATTCGACATACATCGGCGTATAAAGAACGATCTCTTCGGGATGGAGCTTGCGCAATAACGCAAAAATCGCAGCGCTCGCGCCGTTGAAGGGTTCTAAGTCGGCAGAGGCGGGCAACGGGTAGCGATGGCGAAGCGCCTGCTTCAAGGTGCTGTAATCGGGATCGGCATAAGGCGACGGGTCGAATTGCAAGGCGCGCCATTCGATGGCCTGGACGGGATTGATGTTGGCTGAAAAGTCCAAGACCTGATCCGGTCGACAGCCGATGCGTTCGGCAAAATTGTAAATATTACCGCCGTGTTTCATTCAGAAATGCGTATCGTGCGAAGTCAAAAGCCGGCTATTTTAAACCAAACGGGGCGCCGGGGGGAGAATATCGGCGCCGAGGAGTCAAGCCGGAACGGACTCGCAATAGACTCAAGCGGGCGTTCGTAATCCCTTGAGTTTATTGATACAGCATGAGAGCAATGCCTTTGTCGCACACTCCGGCACAGGGCAAACGCATTAAAATAATTAATATATTAATATGTTATCCTGTCGCTTAGAACGCTTAGTCAATTCGGCTTAACTTATGGTACCCCTCCCTTGGCCCCGTTAGGCCGCGCCGAGCACTGGCAATTTTGCCGAGAATAGCCCGTTAGGGGAGTGGCAGGGATGCCGCTCGTTTTCGGAGGGCTAGGGATAGCCCTTCCGAAAACCCTCGGCAAAATCGTCAGCGCGCAGGATGCAGCGGCCTCCGGGTGTCTTTTCTTTTGGATACTTTTCTTTGGACAAGCAAAGAAAAGTATCGCG
>JAHJSQ010000081.1 GCA_018830325.1 Gammaproteobacteria bacterium | reverse complement strand
CGAGCACTGGCGATTTTGCCGAGAATAGCCCGTTAGGGGAGCGGCAGGGATGCCGCTCGTTTTCGGAGGGCTAAGGATAGCCCTTCCGAAAACCCTCGGCAAAATCGTCAGCGCGCAGGATGCAGCGGCCTCCGGGTGTCTTTTCTTTTGGATACTTTTCTTTGGACAAGCAAAGAAAAGTATCGCGGCGGTCGGTCCGCGAACCGACTACACATAAACGTCGCGATAGCGACACAAAGCCTTATTTAGGTTTCAAACAAACTAAATCTTATAGTTAACCAGAAAAAGAATATTTTAACTATTTGATTTTCTATAGTGTTTTAATGCGTTTATCCTGGGGGGCTCGATTGACAGGTGTCGGCGGCAGGAATAGCAGCCGTCAAGCTTACATGGATGTATTCACGGCGTCCTTTGAAGGGCCACCCTGGTACCGAATTTTGATCTGCGATGAGCATAACCTAATTAGGGCTATTGTCCTTTTTCGATTTTCTTCATTAATTTTGCATATTGGCTTTTCCATTTAAACGAACTAATACCGGAAACCAATACGCCAATGATAATACCCGCCAGCAGCTCTAACGTTAAAGCCAAAGTGAGCGGCATCGAAATAGTAAAGAAATAAAAATTAATTTGAACTGAATGAAAATTCAGAATGGAAAAAATCAACGCAACAATGAAAATACTGATGAAAATAACGATCGAAAGAAATTTCATTATTGTCCAATTGTTACGTTGACTGGGGGGATGTAACTATCATTGCCTGCTTTATTAAACACTGGTAAGCAAATTAACGAAACGGCAATTAATCCGTTATTTTGCAATTTTCACGAGACATATCGACTCTGTCTCGAAGCTCCTTACCAGGCTTAAAGTGCGGTACATATTTTTTGGGTAAGGCAACCGATTCGCCGGTTTTTGGATTACGCCCCATTCTAGCTTCGCGCTCACGTAACGAAAAACTGCCAAACCCTCTGATTTCTATTCTTTCATTGGAAGACAACGACTGACTCATCTGTTCGATGATGCATTTGACCGCCAACTCGACATCTTTTAAAGCGAGATGCGGTTGATGTTTTGCGAGTGCTTCTATTAATTCCGATTTTGTCACATTCTATCCTGCGAAAATGAATAAAATCAAAAGGGTGCGCACTAATGTAATGCGCACCCGTCTGCATGACTTTACTTTTCCATTTGCTTGAAGATATCGCCCAAGGTAGGCGTACCCGCAGGCTGTTGAGTATAGTCTTTGAGCGCTTCGGATTCTTCATCCTGATCCTTTGCCTTAATTGACAAGGAAATCGATTTGCTCTTTTTATCGACACCGATAAATTTCGCTTCGATTTGCTCACCTTCTTTCAGTAAAGTCCGAGCATCTTCAACGCGATCTCGTTGAATCTCGGAAGCACGCAGATAACCTTCAACATTATCGGCTAATGTGATAACGGCGCCCTTCGCATCGACTTCTTTAATCGTTCCGTTAACCAGGCTGCCTTTTTCATGCAGTGCCAAGTAGTTTTGGAACGGGTCTTGCTCAAGCTGCTTAATACCCAGTGAAATACGTTCACGCTCGGCGTCGACCGCCAAAATAACAGTTTCTACCTCATCACCTTTCTTGTAATCGCGAGCGACTGCTTCAGTATCGTCGGTCCAAGAAATATCGGACATATGGACCAAACCGTCAATGCCCCCATCCAATCCGATGAAAATACCGAAATCGGTGATCGATTTGATTTTGCCGGAGATTTTGTCGCCTTTGTTATGAGTCGCGGCAAACTCATCCCATGGATTAGTTTGGCATTGCTTCATACCCAACGAAATGCGGCGACGCTCTTCGTCGATTTCCAATACCATGACTTCGACTTCATCGCCCAATTGCACGACTTTGGAAGGATTGACGTTTTTGTTGGTCCAATCCATTTCGGAAACATGCACCAAACCTTCAACGCCTTCTTCGATTTCGATGAAGCAGCCGTAATCGGTCAGGTTGTTGACTTTACCGAATACGCGTGTACCGGCCGGGTAGCGGCGAGCAATATTTTGCCATGGATCTTCACCCAATTGTTTCATGCCTAACGAAACGCGGTTTTTCTCTTTATCGAATTTCAGAACCTTGACTTTGACCTCTTGGCCTATTTCGACACACTCGGAAGGATGACGAACACGACGCCACGCCATATCGGTGATATGCAACAAACCATCAATGCCGCCTAGATCGATAAATGCGCCGTAATCGGTCAAGTTTTTGACGATACCTGTGACTTCGGCGCCGTCATGCAAGGACTTGAGTAGTTCTTCTCTTTCTTCGCTGTATTCTTTTTCAACGACTGCACGACGCGACAATACGACATTGTTGCGTTTTTGGTCGATTTTAATAACCTTGAATTCCAGGTCGCGATTTTCTAGAAAAGTTGTATCCCTAATAGGACGAACATCAACTAATGAGCCTGGCAGGAATGCTCTCAACGCGCCTACGGAAACAGTAAAGCCGCCGCGAACCTTGCCGGTAATGCGACCGGTAATGGTTTCTTCATTCTCAAAGGCCTGTTCCAGTTCGATCCAAGCTTTGTTTTTCTTGGCTTTATCGCGGGAAAGAAGAGTGGCACCCAGGCCGTCTTCAAATAAATCGAGAGCGACTTCGATTTCATCGCCGACTTCGACTTCCAAATCGCCATCGGCATTCAAAAACTGCCATTTAGGGATCACACCCTCTGATTTGGCTTGGGTACTGACGATCACGAATTCATTTTCGATATCGACAACGGTACCCATTAACATTGCACCAGGACGCATTTCCGTCTTGGCTAAACTTTCTTCAAATAATTCAGCAAAGCTTTCGCTCATTGTTCTTCTTTCCCAAGCTTGTTGTACATAGGCACAAGCTTCATGTAAGTTATCAAGGTTAAAAAAAAAGCCGCTTAATACTGCTTGCGGCGTATGTAAATACTACTCAGCGAATCAAATCAAATTTACTATCTGCTCAATGACCGTTTCGATGGACATATCGGAAGAATCGATAAAAACAGCATCATCTGCCTGCATCAACGGCGCGGCTTTGCGCTGTTGATCGCGGAGATCACGCTCTTCAATCTCTTGAGTAATAGACGAAAGATTAGCATCAATTCCTTTTTCTTTCAACTGTTTATATCGGCGCATTGCTCTTTCTCCAGCACTAGCCGTTAAAAACACCTTATTTTGAGCATCAGGAAATACGACGGTCCCCATGTCCCGACCGTCTGCAACTAAGCCGGGCGGCTTTCTAAAATCCTTTTGTTTTTGCAGCAGAACCTTTCTAACTTCAGGCAAAGCAGCAACCACCGAAGCTGCATTGCCTGTACTTTCAAGACCCAATTGACCGGTTATATCCTTACCATCAAGCTTAACGGTTAATTCGTCGGCACATTCGAATTCCAATACCATCGCTTTGGCAACTTCCGCAACGACCGCCTCGTCGCTCAAGTCAGCTCCTGCCGCAATGGCAGCAATAGCCAATGATCGATAGATCGAACCGCTGTCTAAATAGTGCCAGCCCAGTTTTCTCGCAATTGCTCGACTGACCGTGCCTTTACCGGCGCCGGACGGACCGTCGATTGTCAATACTGGAACCGACATCAGCCTTGCTCGGACTGCAATTTTAAACCCAGAGACGGAGCGATCTCTATAAACTCCGGAAAGGATGTATTGACGTTTTCGCAATCGTTGATGACGATTTTTCCGCCAGCCCTGAGCCCGGCAATCGAAAAAGCCATCGCGATACGATGGTCGCCATGCGACTCGACCGAACCCGAACCGATTTTTCCGCCTTGAATGATCATTCCGTCCGGCGTCGGCTGCGCATCGATGCCGAGAATTTGCAAACCGTCGGCCATGACTTGAATTCGGTCGGATTCTTTGACTCTGAGCTCTTCGGCTCCTGTCAAGCGGGTTTGTCCTTCGGCGCAAGCCGCAGCGACAAACAACACCGGAAATTCATCGATCGCAAGCGGAACCAATTCCTCAGGAATATCGATGCCTTTCAATGGCGCCGATTTAACATGCAGATCGGCTACCGGTTCTCCGCCGACGATACGCTCGTTCAATATTTCGATATCGGCACCCATCAGTCGCAGAATATCAATCACACCGGTACGGGTAGGATTGATACCCACATGATTCAGCACGATATCAGAGCCTGGCGCAATGGATGCTCCGACCAAAAAAAACGCCGCCGAAGAAATATCGCTGGGTACATCAATATCGGCCGCCGTAAGTCTGCCTTCGGCAGTAATCGTCACCTTGGCCCCTTCCTTTTCGACCGGATACGAAAAACCGTTCAGCATCCTTTCGGTATGATCGCGTGTCGGCGCCGGCTCGGTAACGCGGGTCGCCCCTTCTGCATACATTCCTGCCAATAACAAACATGACTTGACTTGAGCACTAGCCATTGGCATTTGATAATCGATACCTTTAAGTTTGCCGTCTTGCCCTATAATATGCAGCGGCGCCGTGCCCTTTTCCGTCGTTTCAATTACTGCACCCATTTGCGCCAACGGATCGGTAACCCGTTTCATCGGCCTCCCGGACAAGGATTTGTCGCCGGTCAATACCGAGTCGAAAGCCTGCCCCGCCAACAACCCGGACAGTAAGCGCATCGATGTACCCGAGTTACCTAGATACAATGGTTTTTGCGGCGCCTTCAAACCGTGTTTGCCGACCCCATGAATCGTCAATTCGCCATTTTTCGGCCCTTCGATAACGACACCCATGTCTTTAAATGCCTGCAACGTCGCCAATGCGTCTTCGGCTTCGAGAAAGCCTTTGACATGCGTGACACCATCGGCCAGGGAACCGAGCATGATAGAACGGTGAGAAATCGACTTGTCGCCAGGGACCCTTGCCTGCCCATTTAATGAACCGCCGGGCTGTACAGTAAAAGTTATCGTTTTAGCCATTTTAATTTGTCAATTGATCGAGAAAACGCTGCCGGGCTTGACCCGCGTATGTGAAGGTTTGAAAAATCTTCTGACTATCGTCATTTTCGAGAGCCAGCTCCATCTTATCCAGTTCTTGCTTTAGCTGTTGAATCAGCGGTATTAATTTTTGCTTATTGGCCAAACAAATATCCAACCACATGGTCGGATCGCTTGAAGCGATGCGCGTAAAATCCTTAAAACCACCGGCTGCGTATTTAAATATTTCGACTTGCTCGTCCTTACGCCCGAGTAGATCGACCAGCACAAAAGCCAGTAAATGCGGCAAATGACTAGTCGCGGCTAGCACCGCATCATGATGATCGACTTCCATGATCGACACGATCGCACCCAAGCGATGCCAAAACTGCTGCATTGTTGCCGTAGCCTTGGGATCGGTTTGCTCAACCGGCGTGATAATCAGTCGTTTATCGTCGAATAAACCGTTCACCGAAGCCGTTACACCGCTTTGTTCGGCTCCGGCAATCGGATGGGCCGGAACAAAATTACACGGCAGGTAACCGAATACTCGCCTAGCGGCATCGACGACATTGCCCTTGGTACTGCCGACATCGGAATAAACGGCTTGCTCGGACCAATAAGGCTGCAACTCGCAAAGCACCTTTTCGATCGCGCCAACCGGCGTCGCAATGATGACGCAATCGGCATCCTTCACGGCTGCTTCAAGGTTTATAAAATACTCATCGATGACACCCAGTCGTCGAGCTTCTTTCAGATTATCGATATCTATTTCACGACCGTACGCGACGATGGCCTTACATAAGTCGCGATCGCGTGCAGCGCGAGCTATCGAGCCGCCGATCAGCCCGACGCCAATTAGACACAGCTTTTTAAACATCGGCAAGCGCAGCCTGTAACGCCTCGAGACAACGGCTATTTTCGGCGGGCGTACCGATACTAATGCGCAAATAGTCGGGCATTTCATAATTCGCGACCGGTCTTACGATGACGCCTTTTTGCAACAAAGCCTGATAAACACCCTCTCCCGAGCGTTTGACATCGACCGATACAAAATTACCGGCCGACGGAATCCATTCCAGTCCGAGCTGACGGAATCCATCGATTAACTGCTGCATGCCATCGTTGTTGATCGCTATCGTACGTTGCAAATGTTCATGATCTGCAAGCGCCGCTTCAGCCGCCGCCAATGCGAGCATATTATTATTGAAGGGCTGGCGTACTCGATTCAGAAAATCGGCAATCCCCGGATTGGAAAAACTGTATCCGACACGCAAGCCCGCCAATCCGTAGGCCTTGGAAAATGTCCGGGTCACGATCAAATTGGGATGGTCAACCAACCAGGCGATTGAATCGGCACGACTTTTCGGGTCGATGAATTCGTAATAAGCTTCGTCCAAGACGCAAAGCACATGACTCGGCAATGCCGCAATAAATCGGCGCAGCTCATCGGACGCCAACAGGGTGCCGGTCGGATTATTCGGATTCGCAATAAAAACAAGCCGGGTTTTATCATTGACAGCCGCCAACATCGCATCGAGATCATGGCCGTATGCGCGCGCCGGAATAACGACTCCGGTAGCACCGACGGCCTGCGTCACAATCGGATAAACCGCGAATGCGTGCTGAGAAAAAATCACTTCATGAGTCGGCGTTAAAAAAGCTCTGGCCAGTAACTCCAGAATTTCATTTGAACCGTTACCCAATGTAATTTGCGACATTTCGACACTAAATTTTTCGGCTAACGCGCGTTTCAACTTGAAACCGTTACCATCGGGGTAACGCGCCAAATCCGGCAAGCTCGCATGAATCGCCGCCAAAGCCATTGGACTCGGCCCTAGCGGGTTTTCATTCGATGCCAATTTAACGATATCGCTCAGACCTAATTCGCGTTCGAGCTCTTCGATCGGTTTACCGGGCGTATAAGGTACAAGTCGCTGCACGCCAGGCGTGGCCAAGGAATAAAAATTATCTGTGATGTTCATTAATAAATATGATTTTAACGTTATCGGCACACGGATGACGCTGATTATCAAGAAGCCTCGACGTTCCGGCGTTCAGGCAGTTTACGTGTTTCATTTTCTATAGAACCGCCTTCGGGTACGATCCTAATATATTCAACATACTGACTCGGGCGCCCAGCATTTTTAACGCCGCCGCGACATTTTCGTCCTCGGCATGACCCTCGATGTCAATAAAGAACACATAATCCCACAGACCTTGACGCGACGGCCTCGACTCAATATGCATCATGCCGATACCGTGATGCGCGAACGGCTCCAAGACTCGATAAAGCGCCCCCGGCTGATTGCCGGTCGACACCAACAGCGAGGTTTTATCCTTACCGGTCGGCCCTGAAATCTGGCGACCGATAATGATGAATCGAGTGGTATTATTCGACTCGTCCTCAATGTTGCATTCGATGACCGAGAGCCCGTAAAGTTCGGCAGCAAATTTTCCGGCTATCGCCGCCTTATCTTTCGAACCGGCAGCCAAGCGAGCCGCCTCGCCGTTACTGTTGACAGCGGTGCGTTTCGCATCGGGCAAGTGCAGATCCAACCATTGACGGCACTGCGCCAAGGATTGCTGGTGCGAAAAAACTTCCGCGATATCCGCAAGACTCCCGGTATTGCCAATGAGATTATGATGAACCCGTAACTCAACCTCGCCGCAAATCTTCAGCGGCGAACTCACGAATCGATCCAAGGTATGATTGACCACTCCTTCTGTCGAATTTTCGACCGGTACTACTCCGAACTGACAATGCTCGTTTTCGACCGCATTGAATATTTCCGCGATCGTCGTAGCAGGCACCGCATTGACCGCATGCCCGAAATGCTTAATCGTTGCCTGTTGTGTAAAAGTGCCTTCCGGCCCCAAGAATGCGACATCCAATGGCTTTTCAAGCGCCAAACAAGCCGACATCAACTCTCTAAAAAAACGCATCGCGGTTTCATCGGCAAGCGGACCTTGATTGATTGCCTTAACCCGTCTTAATACCAATGACTCCCTATCCGGCCGGTAAAAACATCCCGACTCGCCTTCCGCCATTTTGGTTTTAGCCACTTCGATGGCACAAGACGCGCGTTGATTGATCAACTGCAGAATCTGTTCGTCGATCGCATCGATTCGCGCCCTTAAATCGGCAAGAGGAGTAATTGAAGTCATGTTACGATACTCAGGCTCGGGTTCTTTCGAATTCGGCCATGAATTCAATTAAAGCTTTTACGCCTTCCTCAGGCATTGCATTATAAATGCTCGCACGCATACCGCCTACGGAACGATGCCCTTTTAATTCGGCGAAGCCATTGGCTTCGGCTTGGGTTAAAAACTCTTTATCGAGCGATGCATCGGATAAGATGAAAGGCACGTTCATTCGCGAACGAAATTCGGTTTGCACCGGATTGCTATATAACGAAGAACGATCGATTGCGTCATACAAACTCGCCGCTTTTCTGATATTGACGGATTCTATCGCCTCGACGCCACCAGCCGATTTGAGCCATTTCAACACCAATCCGACCAAATACCAATTGTAAGTCGCCGGCGTATTCAGCATCGATTGATTCTTGGCCTGTACCGCGTAATTGAATACATCGGGCAAGCGGGAGTCGGCCTCACCGATCAAATCATCGCGCACGATTACGACAGTAACTCCGGCAGGCCCCATATTTTTCTGGGTTCCGGCATAGATCAAGCCGAATTGGCTTACGTCGACTTTGCGCGACAAAATATTCGACGACATATCAGCCACCAACGGTAATCCTTGCGCATCCGGGATAAACGGAAATTCAACGCCATGTATCGTTTCGTTGGAGGTGTAGTGCAAATACGCCGCATCAGGTTCGATTTGCCACTCGGCAACAGCAGGAACCGTTGTAAATTTTTCCGACTCCGAACTAGCCGAGACGACGACCTCGCAGAACCGTCCGCCATCCTTGATCGCTTTCTCGGACCAAGCCCCGGTATTGATATAGCAAGCCTTGGTCTTACCGCGCAATAGATTCAGAGGAATGAACGAAAATTGCCCGGTCGCGCCGCCTTGTAGAAACAAGACCTTATAATTATCGGGAATCGCCATCAATTCGCGCAAATCGACTTCCAATTGTTCGGCAATATTCGAAAAATGCTTGCCTCGATGACTCATTTCCATCACCGACATACCGCTAGACTGCCATTCAAGCATTTCATCGCGCGCCTGCCGAAGCACCGCCTCGGGTAATGCCGATGGTCCAGCGCTGAAATTATATATTCTGGCCATTATTCTTGTTCTCCCGAGTCCTGTTCTATCTCTGTTTCATTATCGACTTCCCCACCTAATTCGGACTCCGCGTCCATTACTGCGTCCTCGTCTTCGGCCAAACCTTCTATTCGATCGACTCCAACCACTTTTTCGTTTTTGTCGAGACGAATAACCGTAACGCCTTGCGTATTCCGGCCGACGATCGATATTTCATCGACGCGGGTCCTAACCAAGGTACCGCCGTTCGTAATCAGCATGATTTCATCGCGCTCGGACACCAATACCGCCCCGACGACATTACCGTTACGCTCGGATGTTTGTATCGAAATCACGCCCTGCCCGCCTCGGCCTTTGCGTACGAATTCTTTCAAATGAGTCCGTTTACCGTAGCCGTTTTCGGTGATCGTCAATACGGTGCCTTCAGCCGATACGATCAGCGAAATGACTTTTTGTCCCGGCTGCAGTCTAATGCCGCGCACACCCGCCGCAGTCCGGCCCATTGAGCGGACGTCCTCTTCGTTGAAACAAACCGCCTTGCCGTCGGTCGAGAATAGTAAAATATTTTGTTGACCGTCGGTCACGGCCACACCGACCAAAGCATCTTCTTCGCGCAAATCGATCGCGATTTTACCGTTGGTGCGCTGACGCTCGAATTCGGGGAGCGGCGTTTTTTTAACGGTGCCGTTCGCGGTTGCCATAAAGATGAACTTATCGGCACTGAATTCTCTTACCGGCAGCAAGGCGTTAATATTTTCCCCGGCTTCCAGCGGCAGTAAATTGACGAAAGGCTTGCCTCGCGAGGCGCGACTCGCGACCGGCAATTGATAAACCTTGAGCCAATAGACCTTACCTAGCGACGAGAAACAGAGAATCGTATCGTGCGTATTCGCAACGATCAATTTGTCGATAAAGTCGGTTTCTTTCGTTGCCGTCGCCGATTTGCCGCGACCGCCTCGCCGTTGCGCCTTATAGTCGTCAAGCGGCTGTGCTTTGACATAACCTTCGTGCGATACGGTCACGACCATATCTTCCTCGGTAATCAAATCCTCGTCGGTCAGATCAAGATGATCCTGCAAAATCTCGGTACGCCGTTCGTCGCCGTATTCCGCTTTAATCGCTTCAAGCTCTTCCTTGATAACCTCCATCAACCGAACATCGCTACCTAGAATTTCCAGGTACTCGTCGATGAGTTTAAGCAAGTCTCTATATTCATTGACGATTTTTTCCTGTTCGAGACCGGTCAGACGATGCAAGCGCAAATCTAAAATCGCGCTTGCTTGCGTTTCGGATAATCGGTAGTACCCATCGACCAAGCCGAATTCGGGCGTTAAATCTTCGGGCCTAGACCGGTCGGCATCGGCACGATCGAGCAAGGCATTGACCAAGCCGGCTTCCCAAGTCCTGGACAAGAGTCCGGCCTTCGCTTCCGCCGAATCTTTAGCCGATTTAATCAATGCGATCATTTCGTCAATATTGGCCAAAGCGATCGCCAAGCCTTCCAATATATGAGCCCTATCCCGCGCCTTGCGTAAATTATAAACCGTTCTGCGCGTAACGATTTCCCGGCGGTGATCGATAAAGGCCGTGAGAATCTCTTTTAGATTCATGCAATGAGGACGGCCGCCTAAAAGCGCAACCATATTGATACCGAATACCGTCTGCATTTGCGTTTGCTTGTACAGATTATTCAGTATCACTTCGGGAACTTCGCCGCGCCGAAGCTCGATAACCATACGCATACCATCCTTGTCGGATTCGTCGCGCAGACCGGAGATCCCCTCCAGCTTGGCTTCCTTGACCATTTCGGCAATTTTTTCCAACAGCCTGGCCTTATTGACCTGATACGGCAACTCGGTCGTAATGATCGCATAACGGCCGCTCTCGCCGATTTCCTCGAAATGACAGCGAGCGCGTAAATAGACCTTGCCTCGACCCGTGGCATAGGCGCTACGAATCCCGGCCGCTCCATTGATCGTTGCCGCCGTAGGAAAATCGGGCCCCGGAATAAATTGCATCAACTCGCTAATCGTAATTTCGGGATTCTCGATTTGTGCAAGACAGGCACTGACGACTTCGGTTAGGTTATGCGGGGGGATATTGGTTGCCATGCCGACCGCGATGCCGGACGACCCGTTGATTAGAAGCGTCGGCACCCGAGTTGGCAAGACTTTGGGTTCGGATTCGGATTCGTCGTAATTCGCTATGAAATCGACGGTTTCTTTATCGATATCGGCCAATAATTCATGCGCAATCTTGGCCATGCGAACTTCGGTGTACCTCATCGCCGCCGGAGAATCACCGTCGACCGACCCGAAATTGCCTTGCCCGTCAATCAGCATGTAACGCAGTGAAAAAGGCTGCGCCATCCTAACGATCGTGTCGTAAACCGCGGTATCGCCATGAGGGTGATATTTACCGATAACGTCACCGACTACACGCGCTGATTTTTTATAAGCTTTGTTCCAATCATTGCCGAGTTCGCTCATTGCATAGAGAACGCGGCGATGTACCGGCTTCAAGCCGTCCCGCACATCGGGTAGTGCTCGACCGACTATCACGCTCATTGCATAGTCGAGATAGGACTGCCTCATCTCGTCTTCGAGATTGACAGGAATAATTTCTTTAGCGAAGTCCGACATTGATCCGTTTTTTACAAAAATAAAGCCCGTTACCTAAATCGGCAAGCGGTTTCCTTCAATGAGATAATTCCGAAAAGACTTATAAAAATCCTTACATCCAATGGAATTACGCGAGATACCAAAACCGGGTGATTATAACAAAATGTCGAACGAGAGTCGAAGAGCTTACGACTTTATCAAAGCTTCTCAAATGGGGCTAGCGCAAGAGCTGCAAAACGCAGCCTCGACCAACAACACAAACGCCATTTTTGACACAAAAACATCATAGACCTGCCATCTATGTCACTTTTTTTTACAAAAGTTTAATATGCTTTTAACAACATATTACTAAATCATTGAAAATACTTATTTTGATTAGATAGGCCTTGATATTGCTTCATTTATTATGAAACAACATTGATCAGAGGTGAAGACAATGGAAAATCAAACTATAGAAATCACAAGCCAAGCACAGTCCGCATTCATCGAAATGCTAAGCGCTGAATTTATTGCGCAAACCGGAGTTGGCGTTTATGCCTATCTGACACCGCTTGCGATCAACAGCTTATTCAGACAATATTTACAACACAGAGAGCCGCTAAGGACATTCACAAAGCAATATGTGAAAACCGTTTTGGTTTAATTGCAACCAAAAACAGGAAACGAAGAACGCTAAAATCGGTTTTCTGGATTTCTTAGACATGGATTTGCAAATAACGCAAATCCCATGTCTAACGGATTTTAAATAACTTTGGAAAACTGTTTTTTTTCAGTAAGATAGCGATCAAATACCATACAGATATTGCGAATAAGCAAACGTCCGGCAGGTCGCACTAAAATTTGGTCGGTATCGATCGTCAAAAGTCCATCTTCGGCCATTTTCTGCAACTTAATCAATTCCTGCTCGAAGTATGTCTTGAAATCGATGGAGAACTCGCGTTCCAGCTCTATGAATTCAAGCTCGAAATGACAGATTAACCCGCTAATGACCGCTCGCCTCAGCTTATCGTCGCGGCTCAATTCAAACCCTTTGAAAACCGGCAAACGTCCCTGCTCTATCGTTCGCCGATAAGTGTCAAGATCTTTTACATTTTGAATGTAGGCATCGCCCACCCGGCCGATTGAAGTAACACCCAAACCAATCAAATCGCATTCGGAATGCGTTGAATAGCCCTGAAAATTTCGGTACAGCTTTCCTTCACGCTGAGCAACCGCTAATTCATCATTCGGTTTCGCGAAATGATCCATGCCGATATAAACATAACCTGCTTCGGTCAAACGCTGAATCACCATTTGTAAAATCGCCAACTTGACCTCCGGATTCGGTATGTCGGCATCATTGATCTGGCGCTGAGTTTTGAAACGTTGCGGCAAATGCGCGTAATTAAAGACCGAAAACCGCTCGGGCGAGACTTGAAGAATCTTTTCCAATGTTCGCGAAAACGACTCGACGGTTTGTAGCGGCAGCCCGTAAATCAAATCGATACTAGTCGAACGAAAACCTTCGTTGCGCGCCGCCTCCAATACCGCAAAAGTTTCCTGTTCGGTTTGAATACGATTGACCGCTTTTTGCACATCTGCTTCGAAATCCTGCAAACCCAAGCTAATCCGGTTAAAACCCAATTCCCGTAATACGGCAATCGTCCGATCGTCGGTTTCTCTCGGATCGACTTCGATAGAGTACTGTCCTTCGTCATCCTCGCGCAGATTGAAGTGCTGGCGAGTCACCGCCATCAACTGGCGCATTTGGCTCTCACTTAAGAAAGTCGGCGTTCCGCCGCCCCAATGCAATTGATCGACGACACGGCCTCGATCGAACAAAGCGCCCTGCATTTCGATTTCGCGACAAAGATCGTTCAAATACGGCTCGGCATGCGCGCGATTTTTGGTAACGATCTTATTGCACGCGCAGTAGTAACAGACCGTATCGCAAAACGGAATGTGAAAATAAAGCGATAACGGCCCTCCAAGCCTATTCGATTGCTCGATATGACGTAAATAATCCGCTTCGCCGAAATTCTCGTGTAATTCCAAAGCGGTCGGATAGGACGTATATCGAGGCCCGGCCTGATCGTAACGATGAATGAGATCGAGATCGAACGTTAAGGACTGATCCATTATTGAACCTTTTGATCGATCGTTATAGTAACGCCCTCTGTTTCAGCCGGTGCAACGCTCTCCACGATACCGATCCAATCGCCTGGACGTGACTCTGCCTGGCCCGACATCGAAATCCGGGCACTAATTTTAACGCGATCGAAGTTAGACAACTTCATCGCCGGCATCATTGCCTGCTCATCGCTTAACACAACTGTTACCGGTAAATCAGCCACTTGTTTCTTAACGATCGCCAATGGCATCGGTGGACCCTGTAATGCCTGAGCATAAATAAATACGGTATCGGTGGCGGAGACAGCGCCTTGCAATTCGTCAGAGATTGCTACATTGACTTTCAGGCCTTTAGCGACGGCTGCAGGCTGTTGCTCGGCAGGCGCCGTACCTAGCCTCTCCATGACTTGTGCAATCAAACCCTGCACTTCTCGGTGTGGTTCGGAACCCTTCGGTAATTGCGCAGCTAATTTTTGCCAATGCCGCAGGGCTTCGTCATATTTACCCGCTTCGGCCTTAGCCATTCCCGACAACCACAATGCCGTCGAGTCATCCGGCGCCAATTCAAGCGCCTTCGCAACCAATTCCGTCGGTTTCCCGGATAATCGACCGTCATTGGTCATCGCCAACGCATCGGCGTACTGAAGCAGCACATCAGCCTTGTCGCCCAATAGTCGATAAGCCTCCGAAAAGGCTTGAGCCGATTCGGCATAGCGGTTCATATATTTGTAAGAACGCCCAAGCATCAACCAGCCTTCCGCATCATCCGGTTGGCTTTGCAAACGCTGAGCCAATCCAGAAACCATCGCATTGATTTCATCGATCTGCTGCGCGGTTCTGTCCGCTTCCGGCAACAACGAATCAGCGTTACCTAAAGCGCGGTACAAAGTCACCGAAACCAACGGAATAACGATCAATGCCAAAACGATCAACCACCGACCGGAAGATTCCGATTGCCGCGAAGCCGACTCTGTTTGCAAATCATCGACCAGCACCGATTGTAATTCTTGATATAAGTCTTCGTATTCATCCGCCGTAATCGTTCCGGACGAGCGCTGTTCTTTTAAATCCAGCAGACGCTGCTTAGCGATATCGACATTGAAACGCTCAGTTTCGATGTCTATTGAGCCCGGTCGACGCCATAGCGGCGGCAATAGAAACGCAAACGCTATCGCGATCAAAACGCTTGCGGTCAGCCAAAATTCTGTTGTCACCGGTCATCTCCTTGTTCCAATAAGCGACGAATTTCTTCCGATTGTGCGGAATCATGCGTAGACTCGGAATGAGTCGCCAAACGTTTTTTACGCACGACAGTCCAAGCAACCAATAAACCGATCACTAAGAACAATAACGGTGCCAACCATAATAAACTGGTCTTAGCCTTCATCGGAGGATTGTACAATACGAAATCGCCATAACGCTGAGTCATAAAATCGACAACCTCCTGCCTTGACTTGCCTTGTTGCAGCATTTTGTAGACTTGGGCACGCAAATCCTTCGCCAAATCGGCGTTCGAATCTGCAATAGTCTGGTTTTGACAAACTAGACAACGTAACTCGGAAATCAGCGAGTTGTAAACGCGCTCCTGCTCAGGAGTATCGAAATTCTTGACCTCGACGGCCGCAGCAATGGCCTCAACGCCCCACAATAAAAAGAAGGCTAAAAATATAATACGCATAATGGCAATGAATAATTAGTAATATGCATGAATAAGCTGACGCCTCCCCCTTCGAGAGAGGTTTAGATCAAAGAAATACAATTCATTGAAACTTTAGGCTATATCCGCAATAGAAAAAAACGCATGACTCGATAAATTCCGTTCATGACGAATAGAAAACCCAGCATGAATAGTAAATTGGAAACGGTCAATAATCTGGGTAAATTGATCAAATAAGCAAAAAAACCTTCCGGCTCGTTGACATAGCGACGATTCTTGATCTCGGAGTCGGCATATTGCGCGGCCAGTTTTTTGAATTCGACAGCCTGGTTATTGGCTTGATAATTATCCTCGGAAAACTGATTATCGAATCCAAGATAGCTAACCCCTTGGTAAACTTTATGTGTGATCTTTTCATCCAAAGTATTCCATGCCTCGTTAACATGAAGCGCCATAGTGACCGTATCGTCGACCATTTCTCTTAAGGCTTCATCAATAACAAGCTCATCATCGATGATTTCCAAACTGATAATAAACTCTTTCGATACAAGCAAAGGATTAAACCCGGTCTGGTGATCGGACGAGGCTTGTTTAAAAATATACGGCGAAGTTTCAGTCTCGGCAAACGGATCGGAATACAGGAGATTTTCAGTTTCGGCAGCTTTACCATTAAAGGCGTTAGCGCCAAAATCACCTTGTTTTTTTGGGGTCGCCAATTGCTGCCCAGCGCCCAGTTCACTCGAAGAGGCGTCAGATTTTTTTTGTACCTGCCTTAAAGCACCGGCTACCAGAGACCTTTCTTTTAGTTCTGCACCATCATCAAGCCGACTTTCGGATTCGATTGTATCGATATTGTCCGCGCCACCCTGAACTTTGAGCGTAATACTCGCCGCCGTCGCGTAGATACTAAAAGTGCTATAAGCGCTCAACAAAAAAAGTAGAAATAACTTTGTCACATAGCCATACCATTTCTAAAAATTTATTCAGCCTGCAAAGTATTCAACAAAGGTAAGAATGTCGTTTCAATATCTTTATCAGTCACAGGCCCTGTATGTTTGTAACGAACTACGCCCTGCTTATCGATTACAAACGTTTCGGGAACGCCATAGACTCCCCAATCGATTCCGGTCAATCCTTCCATGTCCAAGACACTGACATCATAGGGATTACCCAATCTGGCCAGCCAGTTTTTCGCATCTTCCGGTTCATCCTTATAGTTGAGGCCAATAATAACAGCCAATTTTTGCTCCGCCAACCGATTAAGCACCGGATGTTCGGCACGGCATGACACACACCAGGAAGCCCAAACATTCAGCAACCAAACTTGCCCCTTCAAATCCGCCGTACTCAAGGTACGAGCCGGATCATCCAAAGTTTGTAGCGTAAAAGGCGGGGCCGGCTTATCGATGAAGGGCGACGGAATTTCACGCGGATTGAGATTCAAACCGATCGCCAAAAAAATCGCCAGTACGGCAAAAATTAAAAGTGGCGTCAAAAATTTAAGCATTTTTGCTTACTCGCTGTTTTTTATTGCCCATTCGATAACGTCTGTCGCAGACAGCCCAGAGACCGCCCAATGCCATGAAAACACCGCCAATCCATATCCACCGTATAAAGGCTTTATAATAAATGCGCATGCTCCATGCGCCCGAATCACCCAACGGTTCGCCGATCGCGACAAAAAGATCCCGAAACAGACCGGCATCGATCGCGGCCTCGGTCATCGGCATTTGTTGCACGCGATAAATTCTTTTTTGCGGTTCGAGTTTAGCCACCGTCTTATCATCATAACTGACCGTCAAGTGGCCTTGCTGCGCCCGATAATTCGGTCCATCAACCACATCGATACCATGAAATTCGAATACATAACCGGACATTTCAAGCTTGTCGCCGGGAGCCATTCTGACGTCTTTTTCGATGCTATAAACCGAGGTCAAGGTAATCCCGACGATGAAGACCGCAATACCCAAATGCGCCAGGGTCATGCCGTAAAAGGCTCTCGGCACTTTCAGCAAGGCGGTAAAATCAGGCATTTTATGCCCTAGACGCTCTGAAAAGGCCAGTCCGGTCAGCGCCGTCGTCCACAGCGCCAACGTCAAACCGATCGCGGCAGCCCACGAATAATAGGGCATCAACAACGGCAATGCCGCACCGAGCAACAGGCAGCCCAGCATCAGCCAACGGATTCGTAGCGCGAGCGCGTTGAACTGGTCTTTTTTCCAACGTAGCAAAACGCCGATACCCGAGACAACGGCAAGCGGCGCCATCAAAGGAACAAAAATCGCATTGAAATAAGGCGGCCCGACCGAAATCTTGCCCATGCCCAAGGCATCGATAAACAAAGGATACAAGGTGCCGACCAAAATGCTGGCCGCAGTCACGACCAACAGCACGTTATTCAACAATAATGCGGATTCTTTCGAAATCATTTCGAAACTGGCGCTGCTTTTAACCGCCGGCGCTCTAATCGCATAGAGCAATAAAGATCCGCCGACGACAATAGCCAGAAAAATGAGAATGAACAAGCCGCGGGCCGGATCGCTGGCAAAGGCATGCACCGAGGTCAATACGCCGGAACGCACCAAAAAAGTACCTAACAGACTCAACGAAAACGCGAAAATCGCCAACAGCACGGTCCAAGTCTTGAACACACCTCGTTTTTCACTGGCTGCCAATGAATGAATCAACGCCGTGCCGACCAGCCAAGGCATAAAAGAGGCGTTCTCGACCGGATCCCAAAACCACCAACCGCCCCAGCCTAATTCGTAATAAGCCCACCAACTGCCCAGCGTAATGCCCAAAGTCAGAAACATCCAGGCGATATTAGTCCAAGGTCTGGACCAACGCGCCCAGGCGCTGTCCAAACGGCCTTCGAGCAAGGCCGCGATCGAGAACGCAAACGCGACCGAAAAGCCGACATAACCCATGTATAGCATCGGCGGATGAATCGCGAGCCCAGGGTCTTGCAACAGAGGATTCAAATCGCGGCCTTCAGGCGGCGCCGGAATCATGCGCTCAAACGGATTTGAGGTCAGCAACAAGAACAGTAAAAAACCGATGCTGACCAAGCCCATTACACCGAGAACCCGGGCAATGGTCGCGTCCGGAATACTGCGGCTAAACTGCGCAACTAAACCGGTCCAGACCGTCAAACTCAAGGCCCAAAGCAATAACGAGCCTTCATGCGCGCCCCATACGCCGGAGATTAAATACAGTACCGGCAAATGAGTATTCGAATTGTTCGCGACATAGGCGACCGAGAAATCGTGCGTCAAAAATGCATACGTCAGGCACAAATAGGACAAGCCGACAAAGAACAATTGCCCGAACGCGGCTGGACGCGCGACGGCAATCCATCCAGGAATCGCGCGAAAACTACCGACGATCGGGACAATACCCAACATCACGGCCATGCACAAAGCCAGTATTAAGGAAAAATGCCCTATCTCGGGAATCATATACCACCCTCTGCGGAAAGCTCCGGTTGTTTCTTCAGGCTACCTGCGACTTCGGGCGGCATATAATTCTCGTCATGTTTGGCCAAGACTTCCTCGGCGACGAACACACCGTTCTTGGACAAACGGCCTTTTGCGACGATGCCTTGCCCTTCCCTAAACAAATCCGGCAAAATACCGGTATATTCCACGGTCACTTCTTTATTGAAATCGGTCAACTTAAAGCGCACAAGCAAACTCTCCGCAGGGCGATCGACGCTGCCGTCGACGACCATACCGCCAATTCGAAACAAAGCGCTTTCCGGCGCCTTGCCTTCGACCACTTCGGTCGTCGAGAAAAAATACATCAAATTTTCATTGAACGATTTCAGTGCAAAGGCGACGGCAAGACCCATACCGGCCAGCATCAATCCAATTAAAATAAGTCGTTGTCTACGAATCGGTTTCATGATTTTTTCATCCGTTTCATTTTATGAGCCAACTCTTTTAAAAAAAGTTTGCGTTGAATAACGGGTAAAACCGCAATCGCAAGCAACACGAGTAAAGTTACCCCATAAGAAGTCCAAACATAAAAGGCGTAACCGCCCATTGCAAAAAATTCTTGCCAATTCATTCTATTAAGCCTTTAACCCATTGACTGTTTCGTTCGCGCTGAATCAATTCGGTCCGAGCGCGCTGCAACATCGCAACTAGATAATAAAATTTGAAGGCGACCGCCATCGTCAACAATGGAATCAACATGCTGACATGAATCGACGGTTTATCGATCTTCGACACGGTCGGGCCTTGATGCAAGGTATTCCACCATTCGACCGAATAATGAATGATCGGAATATTGACTACGCCGACAATCGCCAAAATTGCCACCGCTCTCGACGCTGTGCGTTTGTCGTCGATCGCTCCGTACAGTGCGATGACACCCAGATACAGAAACAGCAGAATCAATTCCGAAGTCAAGCGCGCGTCCCAAACCCACCAGGTTCCCCACATCGGCTTACCCCATAGAGAGCCCGTTAATAGGGCGATAAAAGTAAAACCGGCGCCGACCGAGGCGCTGCTGATCATGACGATTTCGGCCAATTTGATACGCCAAACCAGTCCGATGGCGCCGGCAACCGCCATCACGACATAGATGAACAATGACATCCAGGCGCTCGGCACATGGATATAAATGATCCGGTAGCTATCGCCCTGCTGATAATCGGCGGGCGCCAAAAACAAGCCGCCATATAGACCTACGGCGGTCAAAATAATAAAAATCGCCGTCAACCAAGGCAATAATCGGCCGGTAAACGCGTAAAAATGCGGTGGTGAGGCCATGCGATGGAAAAAACGGCCTACGGAATCAGGAATCAAAAACATGCGATAAGCTTATAAAGTGATCTACGATAATGAGCAAAATTGATTCAATATCGAATAGTAAATTTAGAAGACCGGGCATTCGAATATGCCCGCATGGATGAATAGGACGCTATTTTACGAAAAATTATCCATTCATACTCATTTTTAATGCGGCGGCGGCCGGTAATGGCGCCAGCACCAAGGCCGCGAATAAAATCGCCGCCAGAATATTGAGTTGCGCGCCGACCGGCAAACCGCTACCCGCCATTTCGACGGCATTGCCGGCAAAGATCAACACCGGGATATACAACGGCAAAACCAACAACGCCAAGATCATCCCGCCTCGTCGTAAACCCACCGTCAGCGCGACACCGATCGAACCGATCAAACTCAATACCGGCGTGCCAAGCAACAAGGTCCAAAGCAGCACAGGCACGGACTGTTCGGGCATACCCAAAAATATTGCCAATAAAGGTGAGATCAACAATAAAGGCAAGCCAGTCACCAACCAATGCGCGACGATCTTGGCCAAAATCAGCACCGAAAGCGGATGCGGGCTCAAGATAAACTGTTCCAGCGAGCCATCGTCGAAATCCGATCGAAACAATGAATCCAGCGATAGCATCGCGGCCAATAGCGCGGCAATCCAAATGATTCCCGGAGCCATCGCTTGCAATAACTTGGTTTGAGCGCCTAATCCCAACGGAAACAAAGTAATGACCAAGACAAAAAACAACAGCGGATTGGCGACTTCGGCACGCCGCCGATAAGCCAGAACCAAATCGCGTCGAATGATGGCGATAAATGCGTTCGACAATGTCATTAAGCTAACCTGATTGTTTGCACGTCGATGCCGTGCAGCGTGATATCGTGATGCGAGGTCAAAACGACCATGCCTTCTCTGGCAATATGGTCGACCATCAGCGCCTCGAAAATGGCTATACCCTCTTTATCCAAAGAGGTGAAAGGCTCGTCGAGAATCCATAATTTATTGTCGGTAATCAATAAACGAGCTAGCGACAAACGGCGTTTTTGCCCGGCCGACAAAGATTGCACCAGCACATCGTCGTAACCGGATAAATAGACCTTCTCCAGTGTTTCCTCGATCGAATAATGGCCGGGCTTACCCAGAGCCGTGGCAATCTTGAGATTTTCCAGAACGGTCAATTCCTTTTTGACACCGTCCAAATGACCGACATAAGCCATCTGTTCAAAGAAAGTACCGTTATTAATTTCAACACCGCGCCACAAAACCTCTCCGGCATCCGGCTCCCGAAAACCGCATAAAATCTTCAATAAAGAGCTTTTGCCCGAACCGTTTTGCCCTTCCAGCAACAACGCTTGCCCGGAAAAGACATTAAACGATAAATTATCGAACAACACTCTATCGTCGCGTATGCAACATAAGTTTTTAACTTCCAGAGATAACAAACGTTCCATCCTAAATTTAAAAAGTAATGATATCGAAATACCTTCTCATCGTGTCGCATTTCGCGACAATCAAAAAACTTGAGCCGGATAAAACCAAGCCCGTTATACCCGTCGTAGATCAAAATTCGGCGCCTGGGTGTCCGCTAAAGGACGCCGTGAATACGTCCCTGTAGGCTCTATGCCAGCTCCATGCAGGCAAAGCCATTATCGGACACCCAGGCGTCTCCTCTAGCACTGCCGAAATTTGAAGTGCGAAAGGTATATATCCAAAAATCCACCAACTCGAGTAAGCCTCAAACAATAAAAAAGAGCTTAGACTTTCATCTAAACCCTTGATCATAAAATCCTAAAACAAGGATTGCGGGCATGTAGATTTAGCATTACGCCATGGATAGCGTGTATTAGGGCACCAACAGTAGGCACTTTGGCGATGCAGGGCAAAAAATGCTCCTGCATTTTCTGCATTCATTACATTCTTGTAACTCAGCAATTGCCAAAGAACAAAAATCGACCAAACCAGCCGTAACTATTCAGCCCCTCGGCAATTATCGTTCCCACGCTCTGCGTGGGAACGCCTGAGTACCGCTCCAGCGGTACGAGACGCTAGAGCGTCTCGGTCTTCATTCCCACGCTGAAGCGTGGGAACGATAGGGACATGTGAATAATTACAACTAGCCGGCACATCAACTATTAATACCGAAATTGGAATTCGCGATGAATAGCAACGACTTTATAGCCGGCCTAGATTAGGCAAAACCTCGGCATAAATCAAGCGCTTCGTTTTCTTTGTTACGAAAATGATAAAGGGCGAATAAAATCGCCCTCTATGATTTTCACGCTATCATGATCCCAAACTTAGCTCTTTGCAAAACCAAGGCACTGACAATAGATGCCGTTCACCCAGCACCTAAATTCAATAGCCCATTGGCTATGATTAACTATCTAGGATAATTTAGGTGCTGGGTGAACGGGCGGTCCTCGATAGACACATCCCATACCTTTTATTCTTAGACGGTTTTTCGATCAAAAAGGGAGTAAGTGCTAAACAAAGCTACGGATCAGCCGATCCGCATACGCGGGAGTCCGCTCAAAACACCGAATACACTCAGCAACCATAAAATCACAGCGATGATCACCACGATATTCAATATCTGCTTGATACGCCCGTCCATCGGAATATAACTATTGACCAGCCACAACAACAAGCCGACGACAACCAAGGCGATCACTACCGAAACCAATGCCCTAGGGAACATGCCCAAAATACCGAATATGCTCAGCAACCACAATACTACCGCGATGAGCACCACGATGTTCAGTATTTCCTTGATACGGCGCTCCATCGGCAAATATCTGTTGACTAACCATAAAAGCACGCCGACAACGATAAGAACGACCACTAATGAAATAATATCCATTGTTTTTCTCCCATAAAGTTAAAAAATATATCTCTTTCATACTTCAACAGATTGAAAGAGCACAACAATACCTAACTCATTCCAACACACTGCTACCCAACACGACCCGCACCCGATGAACTTGTCCGTCATCCGTCAAGATAATGGAATTTCCGCTTGACTGGCGCTCGCCGTCCAACTCTATCGAGGCAATCCCGCGTGTTACGCCGTCCGGATTTTCCACGGCAATTTCGTAGCGGGAATTTCCGTGCCGATAAACGATGCTGTAACCGGACCAGTTTCTGGGAATGCATGGATCGAAACACAAAGTATCGTTCCGGACTTGCATACCCAATACCCATTCCATGCCGGCACGGTAAAACCACCCCGCAGCCCCCGTGTACCAAGTCCAACCGCCGCGTCGCACATGGGGCGACTCGGAATAGATATCCGCCGACAACACATACGGCTCGACTTTATAGGCATAAACGCCGGTTCGAGTCGTCGTGCGCTTGATCGGATTCAGCATGCTCAGCAGTTCCCCCGCTTGGTCACCTTCGCCAAGCATCGCATAGGCGATAACGGTCCAAATCGCCGCATGGGTATACTGCCCACCGTTCTCCCGTATTCCCGGCGGATAGCTTTTGATATAACCCGGGTCCCGCTCGGTCTTGTCGAAGGGCGGAGTAAACAGCAACACCAAATCGTCGCCGTAACGGACCAAGTATTCCCGTACCGAACACATCGCCCGCCGGGCTCGATCGGTCTCCGCGAAACCTGAAATCACACCCCAGCTCTGTGCGATCGAATCGATACGGCATTCGGCATTGGCCGCAGACCCGAGCGGCGTTCCGTCGTCGAAAAAAGCGCGTCGATACCATGCTCCGTCCCATCCTTCCGCTTCCACCGCAACCTTGAGTTTATCGATATGGTCGCGCCAGCGGACGGCGCGCTCGTGATCTCCCCGTCTTTCCGCCAACGCCGCGAATTCAGGGAGCGTCGCCAGTAGGAACCACGCCATCCATACGCTCTCCCCTTTGCCCTGGTTGCCGACCCGATTCATACCGTCGTTCCAGTCGCCGCTTCCCATCAATGGCAATCCGTGTGAGCCCGTCTCCAGGCTCAGGTCGAGTGCACGCGCACAATGCTCGAAAAGACTGGCTTGTTGCGATGACCCAGTGGGTTCGTAATAAAGATCGTCTTGTTCCGGCCCCAGCACTGGCCCCTCCAGAAACGGCACCTGCACATCGAGTACATCGGCATCGCCGCTTACCTTGATATAATGAGACACCGCATAAGGCAGCCAAACACGGTCGTCGGAAAATCGTGTCCGAACGCCACGACCTGAGGGTGGATGCCACCAATGCTGTACATCGCCTTCAACAAACTGACGCCCCGCGGCACGTAGCAAATGAGCGCGGGTTAGATCGGGCCGGCTGACAACAAAGGCCATACTGTCTTGTAATTGATCGCGAAAGCCGAATGCCCCGCCCACCTGATAGAATCCGGCCCGAGCCCACATGCGGCAACTCAAGGATTGATACAACAGCCAACCGTTCAACAGCAGATCGAGCTCACGATCCGGCGTTTTGACTTGAACCTTCTCGAGTATTTGCTCCCATGACTGCTTGACGCGAGTAAAAACAGTTGCTGCCTTGGTTTCTCGATAACGTCGGATTAACTCGCCGGCATGGGCGCGATCATTACCTTGTCCCAACAGGAATACGAGCTCGACACTCCCGTCGGGTTCGAGTTCGATTACCGTCGTTAGTGCCGCGCACGGGTCCATTCCCGCGCCGACTCGGTTTTTCAGCGTATGGGTTGTCAGCAATCCGGCCGGAGCGTCTAAGCTGCCGTTGCGGCCAATGAATTCAGAACGATTCCCGGTCCAACCGGTCTGTAGTCCGCAAAAATCGGCGAAGGCTATCCGTTGGCCGAATTCCACGTCCCAAGGATTATAAGCGAACACAGCGCCCGTCTCAGAGTCCAGTTCGGTGCTCACATGAAGCGCGGTCATGGTACGCGAAGCGCCGAGCACCCATTCCACATAGCTTGCAACGGTCAACCGGCGGGGTCGCCCGGAAACATTCTTTACTATCAATCGCGAAATCTTGATCGGATCGTCCGGACTAACGAATTGCAACAATTCGCTATGAATCCCGTGCGAGGCATGCTCGAAGCGGCTATATCCCTGACCGTGGCGTATGACATAACTTGCATTGTCGACCCTGATAGGCAATGCAGTCGGGCTCCATAGTTCATTCGTTTCATCGTCGCGAAGGTAAAAGACTTCTCCGGGAGGATCGCTAACCGGGTCGTTCGACCAAGGCGTCAATAGGTTTTCCCGGCTGTTACCGCACCAGGTACAACCGCTGCCCAATTCCGAGACGATAAAGCCGAATTCGGCGTTGGCGATCACATTGACCCAAGGAGACGGTGTCCACTGTCCTTTGTCGAATACGATCACATATTCGCGACCCTCTTCGGCAAAACCACCCAAACCATTGAAAAATTCAAGCTTGGGTATCGTCAACGTCGGGACATCGGGTTCGGGAGCCGGCAAGGCTCTCGGTTCGACAAAAGCGGCGGCGGGTCGAGTGCTTCTCAACAATTGCTCCGCCAATGTCCCTCGATTACTGGCTAGCACCGCGCGAGCGACCACTTGTAACTGGCGTTGTTCTTCTGCCGTAAGCTGATCGCCCCGTAGCACGAATATCGCACCCCGGGTTCCATATTCACGATCAGACGAACGCGCCAGGTTATCCCGAACCATGCCTTCCAGTAGGGTCTGCAAATCATCGATATAAGATGCCTTCTTTTCGTTCAGGATCACGATGTCCACGGTAAGGCCTTTCATGCGCCAATACTCGTGGGCACGCAATAATTGTTCGACAAGGGTGCGATCTTCAAGCGCCGTTATCCGGAGCAATAGGATAGGTCTATCTCCCGAGATGCCATGCCGCCATAATCCAGTGACGTTCATATTATTCATTCGCAGCAACCTGCCCGATGGCCGGAGCGATGGGTCTGCATAGATCAGACGGTTAGCCAGAAACTGAAACAACTGAGCCTCATCTGGCGCGATACGCAAATGATGCAATTGCACATGAGCGTGAGTCCAAGCCAGTGCGGAAACACGATCCCACACAGCCATGTTGTGATACTTGTCGGCCAAATCCTCCACCGCTTGGCGTGATTCGGCCATTAAGGTGGTCAAAATGATGTGTTCGGTCGCGCCCGATTCTATACGAATCCGTTTGCGAAGACTGAATATCGGATCGAGAACGGCACCCACCGTATTGGTCAGCGGCCGGTCATCCATCACCGCAACCGGATTCCGAAGCGTTTGCCCGCGTCCGACAAAACGCGCCCGATCGGTTTCATATTGAAGTCCATCGCCCGGTCGCATATCGGCCAGCACGTGTGCTGCCCAGATGTTAGGATCGCTATCAGACCGTCGGCGCCTATGCGCGATCAGTCCTTGCACCTTAGGAAGGTATTCGGTCCGGATGAACAGATTGGAAAATACCGGATGTGCGATATCCGAAGGCATCGGAGCAAGCACCACCTCCGCATAGGAAGTGATATCGATTTCACGTGCCTGCGGACCATCATTGGTCAAAGTCAAGCGTCGGATTTCGGCGTCATCCTCCGGTGATACAAGGATCTCCAGAGTGGTGACCATGTTGCCGTCCGTGCGCGTGATGCGGGCACGGTCTTCAGCGAAGACGACATCGTAATGATCGGGAACCGCCAACGTCGGTTGGTAGCCGGCGGACCAAACCTGACCGCTTGCAACATCGCGCAGATAGAGATAGCTACCCCAAACATCCTTTGTTACGTCTTCTCGCCAACGCGTCACAGCCAAGTTCCGCCAATCGCTGTAGCCCGATCCGGCCGCGGTGATCATGACCGCGTAACGACCGTTGGACAAAAGGTGCGTTGAAGGCACGGAAGACGTGGGCGAAGGAATAAGGCGAACCGGCGGCTGCATGGGTTCTTTTTCCTCTGTAAGCGCCTGCAATAATGGCGTGACCTCGGTATCCGCACCGTGCGGAATCCGTTCTTGCAACAATAAGTCGGCGGATTGGATCAGCGGCGCACGATGAAAACGATGGCGCATTTCCCCGTCATGTATCACATTGGCAAGAGCCACCAGGAACATACCTTGATGGTGCGCCATGTAGCAACGCACCATTGCGACCTTTTGGCCTTCCGCCAGCCGGATCGGAGTGAAATCAAGCGCTTCGTAAAAACCGAACAGGCCCAATGCGCCTTTTTTTTCCAAGCGTGCAAAGTTTTCCACGGCGGCATGCGGTAGATACATAGCGGCCAAAGCCGTGGCGTAGGGAGCAATCACCAATTCTTCGCTGAGTCCCCGTTTCATTCCCAGGCCGGGCACGCCAAAAGCCGAATACTGATAGGTGAAATGAAGATCGCGACCATTAAAAGCGGACTCCGAAACGCCCCATGGCACACTCCGTTCATTACCGTATTCGATCTGCCGCTTGACAACCAGGCGGCAGGTCTGATCGAGCAAGCTGTATCGTGGAGTGAAAGTCACCAGGGAAGGCATTAAGTATTCAAACATCGAACCCGACCACGACAGCAACACAGTGCCATGTGCGGCTCGTGTCACCCTGCGCCCAAGGTGGAACCAGTGAGCTCTCGGCACATCGCGTTTTGCGATTGCAATGAAACTTGCAAGACGTGCTTCGGACGCCAGCAAATCATAGTAACTAGGATCGAAAGCGCCTTCCGAAACGCGGTAGCCGAGCGCGAAGAGGTGACAGTCTTTGTCATAAAGAAAACTAAAATCCATTTCGCGGAACAATGTTTCAAACCGCGCGGCCATGTTTTCCAGTCGCTCGGTGATCGATTCAACGTGGGCTCCGGCGTGCCGCAATTGCATCGCCAAAGCATTCCGATCGACTGTTGCAACAGACTGTTCAGGCAATGCCTCGAGGTCAGCCAGGCACTGCCGATAACAAACGGAAAAATCACTCAGCGGAGACTCAAAGGACAGATGAGTTTGGAACAGACGGGTTATCGCGGGTTCCATACCGGTCTCGTTACGGACCGAAAAATGAATCCAGGGAACCAAACGCTCCACATCACGCGCATGCGAATGAATGTCATTCCGCAGCAACGATGCCCATACCAGTACTTCGCTGTCATCCTCATCGCCACACTCGGCGACATAGGCATGAGCCAGATCCTGCAGTGTGTCGGCGCCGTCGGTCAGCTTTCGCCACTGACGACTCCATTCGTCCGGATCAACAGGGGTCTTGGCTAAAAGCTCTCCGAGCATGATGACATTTTGCCGCAGTTCTTTCAACGGAACGATGAGCGTTCGCCGGTCATCGCTAATTTTAGCGAGCGCGTCCATCAACAACCGATGGGTATCCTTAAGACCGTCCAATGCAGAGGAAAACGCGAGCGGCCGATTCAGCGTTTCCCGGCAGAACTGCGCCAATACCAGCAAATGACCCGCCAAGTTACCGCTGTCAACGGTCGACACATAGCGTGGTTCCAGCATGTGCAAGTCACGGGTATCGTACCAATTGTAAAAATGACCGTGTAAACGCGGCAGTGCATCGAGCGTTTTCAGCGTGCCTTCGAGTCGTTCGACGGTGTCGATCAATCCGATCCAACCGAAATCACGAGCGGATACGACAGACAACAAATAGAGTCCGAAATTGGTGGGCGAACTACGATGAGCGATGACGGGGTGCGGGTCTTCCTGAAAATTATCCGGCGGCAGATAATGCTCCTCCGCGGTCACGAAGGTCGTAAAAAAACGCCAGATACGCCTGCCGATCAAACGCAAGCGCACAATATCCTCGACCGGAAGGGATTCGTCCAGATCAAGCTTGGGCGGAAGACTCAACCATCGGGCGATGATCGGTGACAGCATCCATAATAATAAAAACGGCGAAGCCGCATAGATTCCAACCGGATTGAACAGCAAAACTATCGCGCCAGCGCCAACAACGACTATGGAGGAACGCCCCAAGGGTCGAATAAGATTCTTCAGCGCGTGATCCGACTGTGCCTTTGCCTGCAGGGCGGTAACCCACTTCAACAATTGCCGCCGAGTAACGAACAAGCGTACCAAAGTGGTGACAATAGCATCCGTCATCAGCCAAGCGCGCTCTGCGAGTAAGGTCAACGCCACGAAACTGTTTCCAATCGCCAATAACACATTTTCTCCCACCGCGCGTAGATGGGTGCTCAATGCGATGCCACGGCGAGGTAATGTAAACCCACCGATGATCGCCAAGATCGCAGGAAAGGCTAATGCCGTTAGTACGAAACCGGTCAGCACTAATACCGGTGCATTCGGGATGGCCCAGGTTGCGACCAGGGCGGAGAAAGCTGCCGGAGCCAATAGGGAACGACGCAAATTATCCAGCATCTTCCAACGCCCGATCATCGGCATATCCTTGCCGCGACGTCCGAATATCCAAGGTAACAGTTGCCAATCTCCCCGGACCCAACGGTGCTCGCGTGAGGCCGCGACGTCGGTGTGGGAAGGAAACTCTTCGAAAAGCTCGATATCGCTCACCAACGCGCAGCGCACATAGACACTCTCGAACAAATCATGGCTGAGCTGAGTGTTGTCCGGTACGCGTCCGGCCAACGCGGCTTCAAACGTGTCCACATGATACAAGCCTTTACCGCTGTAAGTACCGAGTCTGAACAAATCCTGATAAAGTTCGGATACTGAGCTGGAGTAGGCGTCAATGCCGGAAGCCCCGGCAAAAATCTGGTGAAACATCGAGTGCTCCCGCCGATGCGGCAAGGTCGGTGTCACGCGAGGTTGAAGAATGCCATAGCCATCTACGACACATTGGCTGCCAGGATCGAATACCGGCTGATTGAGCGGGTGAGCGGCGACACCCACCAACTGCGTTACGTCGCCCATCGGCATCTTGGTATCGGCATCGAGGGTAATGACATAGCAAACGCCGGGCGGCGCCATAGCTGGCTTGCCATCGATTGGAAGAAATGACGTATCGGCAGCGCCGCGTAACAGCCTATTAAATTCGTGCAGTTTACCTCGTTTGCGCTCCCACCCCATCCACTTGCCTTCGCTTGGATTCCACAAGCGTTTTCGGTGAAAAACATAGAAGCGTTGGTCTCCATATTTGGCATTGAGTGCGGCTACTCCGTCAGTGGCTATATTCAACAACGGGGCATCGTCCGGCATGATTTCCTGATCAGCATCCGACCAATCGGACAACAGCGCGAAGCGCACCGCTCCATCCGAGTTGGACAGATAACGCACCTCAAGCTGCTCGATCTGCTGCTTGACCCCGGCCTCGTTGACGAACATCGTCGGCACGACGACGAATGTGCTCAATGCCTGGGGCACGCCGTCTTTAAGATCGATCCTTGGCAGGTGTTGTGGCGGAAGATTCGCACTGATGAAATGGTTTACCAGGCCGACAGCTATATCCGATGCCGGGAACAATCCGAACAGCGCAAGCAGGATTAGCGGTAATCCGCTAATCCCTGCCGCGAAGCTCAAACTCAACGGCAGTGCGAGCAACAACAGTGTCAATAGAGCCAGACTGCCCACATAAGCGAGTCCGGCATGGGCGATATAAGCGCGCAGGAGCTTTTTTTTGAACGAAGGTCGAAACTCAAGATCCCTTTCGAATGCGTAACGGCCAGCACCGATCAAGTGATAACCCGGTTCTTGTTGCCGTTTATCGGCGGTGGATTGTTCGCTTCCGCATCGAACTTTAGCTATCACCTTGCGAGCGATCTCCAACTCCGAATACGGCGAGCGCTTGGCGAGGTCCTCGATCGCGTGACGGTAACGATCGCGCGTCAAAAAATCGAAAGAACAATAGCTTTCATGAACACGCAGACACTCGTCCACGAGGCTCACATCCTCGACGAACCGAGGCCATTCAAATGCTGAGATGGCGCGCATGCTGATAATGATATTGCGTACCGTCCAGTTATCGGCGATCTGGTCGGCGTGCTCCCGGCTCACGATTTCATCGAGTCCTATGCCTTGCCGGTTCAACCATTCATTAAGAAAGTCAAGGGAAACCGACGCGCCCAGATGCGGGTCGTGCGAACGTTGCAGGATTTGGACGGCGTATGACTGAATCAATGGCTCGGTGGGTAATACCGGCACCGGTAATGGGGATTCCGGTTTATCGCTTTGAGCGATAATTTGTTCGTAGTTATCGACGAACTCGTCGGCCATCTTGCGACCGGTTTGGGAATGGATGATACGAATAGCGAGTCGACGAAGATTTTCGACCAGCAAGACCCGCAATGTAATCGGAATCGCCCAGAGTTCACCGAGCGTGAGAGGATCGACACTTTGATAGGCTCGCACAAAGACTTTTAGCAACTCCGGGTCGAAGCGACTATCCAAATGGGCAACCAATGCCCAGGCAATGCTATAAACACGAGGAAAACCTTCGAACAAGCCTTCGCCTAACTTTGGCAGTTCCCGGTAATAGCTTTCAGGCAAGTCAACGAGAATGTCACCGACCTGCTCTTCAATGACATGAAAATTATCCAGAAGCCATTCGGCAGCCGGCGTAATGGCGTGTTGATCACGAACCGCCTTGGCGACCGCTTTATAAGCATCAAGCAGCACAAGTGAATTGTCACGCACTCGAGGAAGCAGTTTTTGTCCCTTCTTGTGGCGACTGACTTTTTTTTGCGCTTGCGCCAAACTGATCGCATGCTGTTCGAGCCGTTCGCGACTGAACAACTCGAACCGGATGGGCGATTCATCGCTAACCGGATGATCGACTCTAACATGTCGTCTTTGTTCTCGCCGTTTGGCCATGATTTGACTCTCCTGTCTATATTAATCGGCATAGCTGGTTTGCATTAAACCGAAAGGCAATGCACAAAAAATCGCATCAGGAGTCCGGTCTCCAGATATAAAACTAACCGTCTAAGCACTGGGCACTGGGAAACCAGCGCTTGTATCCAATGGGTACCCCGGGGATATGACGTTTACGTATACCGAAGAGTACCTTATGCTGAAGCACGAATGTGACGCGCCGTATCTCGAGACACGGCGCATGAAGATCCACAACAAGCGGGTTGGTTATTACAGGCTAGATAATGCCCATTAAAACCAGAATCAATAATATGATTAAAATCGTCCCAAGCCCGCCGCTCGGTCCGTATCCCCATCCTCGGCTATGCGGCCAGATTGGAATGACGCCGACCAGCATCAGAATGAGAATAACGAGTACAATTGTGCCGATTGACATGGTAGCGCTCCTGTTGGATAAAAAACATAAACTTGAAAATTGCCCGGCATGACAAGCTATTAGTCTAGTAACTACAACAAGTTATTATGCTGCATCAGCCCCAAGACGCCCCGGACGATCAAATAAACAGCCACGAAGTAATTTAAAAATCTAGGCACAATCAAAATTAATATCCCTATCACAAGTGCCAACATAGGTTCGATTGCAATAGTCATTTCGATCCCCGTCAAATTAAATGAAATTACAATCTAACGGTAATAATGGCCACAGTCTGTTCGGTATCGAACACATAGCCGCTAAAAACAAGGCTTTTGAAATTGACTCAGTAAGGGACGAACATGAAATAACTTCTTCAAATGTCGGAGGGGGGGATCGGCTGCTCGATTGATAGGTGTCGAGCAACCGCACCCTCTTCGGAACCGAACCGGCATTGTTTTGAATATCAAAAATTAGATAAAGAGTCCAGATCTACGAACTTTCACAGTAATGTAGTTTCGGGGTTTGCACTACATGCAGTAGCGATGCGTGACATCGGCAAATAATTTGAACCACTCGCGACAATTGAGCGTTTGCATTACAATCGTTTGGGATCAAAATGTACCAGCCGAAAACCTCGTTGCTGAAGATTGCCGACAATTACATCGAGATGTCGGTAGGTGACGGGACGATTGTCGTGGAATATCAATAAACAGGGGTGAGGCTTGCTCCATACCGCCAAAATCCAAGGCTTTTTCCGTCCGGATTATGGCGAAGCCTTCATGGCAGCCAAAGTAAAACGTTTATTTTACAAAGTCCCGGCATTCGTTGCGGTAGCGCCCTAGCGCCCAGAGCGGAAAATATTTGTCGTAGCCGTGGTATTTCAAATAAAAAAACTTGGGAAAACCCGGCGCATTGAAGCCATCATCCTTCCAAAACCCATCGTCTTGTTGGTTTTTCAAGAGATAATTAATTCCGGATTTAACTTCGGGGCAACCCGCCTCGCCGGCCGACATCAAGGCCAGCAGTGCGAGCGCGGTATGAAATGCCGTGCCGGTTTCGCTTTCGCCGCGAACCCCGACATCGTGATAACTATCATTGTCCTCACCCCAACCGCCGTCGACGCGCTGCTTGGATTTTAGCCAAACCACCGCTTTACGAATTTGGGAATCATGCTTCGAAATACCGGCGCTTTCGAACCCGGTCAATACAGACCAGGTCCCGTAAATATAATTTGTTCCCCACCGACCGAACCAGGAGCCGTCGGCTTCCTGCTGATTGCGTAAATAAGTGATGCAGGTGTCGATAACGGCCCGGTATTCCGGCTGTTTGTCGACCAGTTTGCTCAAAAACATAACGCAGCGTCCGCTGACATCGGCGGTCGGCGGATCGAGCAAAGCGCCGTGATCGGCGAACGGTATGTGGTTGAGATAGCTATGCGTGTTGTCGGCGTCAAAAGCGCCGTAGCCGCCGCCTGCGGATTGCATGCCGGCAATCCAGACCCCTGCCCGTTCGATATTTTCGGCAAACTTGCGATTGCGGGACTTTATCATCGCCAGCGCAACCACCGCGGTATCGTCGACATCGGGATAATGGCTGTTGCCGAACTGAAAAGCCCAGCCGCCGCCCGGCAGATTAGGCCGTCGCATACGCCAATCGCCAGGCTCGTTGCTCAATTGCCGACTGGCCAACCACGTTAAAGCCTTAGTGAGGGATTGTTCGGCAATCGGGTCATGCTCGCGGCGATCGACTTCCTGCAGAACCAGCGCGGCTAGACCGGTATCCCAAACCGGTGAAACGCAAGGCTGACAGTAGGCCTTATCCGGCTTGACGACCAGTAATCGATCGATAGCTTCCCTGGCGATACGCCGCCGTTCATCGTCGGCAGGAATCCCTAAATAATCCATGGCCTCATAGGCATTGACCATGGATGTAAAGATAGCGCCCAGTCCATCGTACCCATTCAATCGGGTCATAAACCAATCGCGCGCCTTGATCGTTGCCTTGCGGCGAACGAAACCGGGAATCAACGGCTCCATCAAGCGGCCCATGCGATCCGCAGCCAATATGGACTTGCCTAGCGGTGTTTTGACATGTGCAAAATAATTTTTTTCCGACTCAGGGGGCGTGATAAAGAGCTCGGAAATCCCCACTTTATTCGGATTACGGGCCTTGACTTTATAAGTACACAGGATGAATAACGGCACCATCACGGTACGAGACCAATACGAAACTTTATCGATATGAAACGGAAACCATTTGGGTAAAAACATGATTTCGACCGGGATAAAAGGCACGCCGCGCCAAGGAATCTGCTCGAACATCGCCATCATGATACGCGTAAAGACGTTAGCCTTGGCGCCGCCGCCCCGAGCCAGTATCCAACGGCGCGCTTTGACCATGTGCTGCGCTTGAATCGAGTCGCCGGCCAATTTCATCGCGTAATAAGCCTTGATTGTGCAACTCAGGTCTCCCGGTCCGCCTTTATAAAGCGGATAACTGCCGTCCCGGTCTTGTTGTTCATGGAGATATTGAACAATCTTGGCCTGGAGCGTTGCATCTATTTCACCCATGAAATGCATCATCAAGATGTATTCGGAAGGAATCGTGCAATCCGCTTCGAGCTCGAAAACCCAATAGCCTTCCTCACTTTGCAGGTCTAATAACCGCCCCTTGGCGCAAGCTATCGCATCGTCCAAGCTCGAACGTGGATAGGATCGGCTAGTCGATGAAGCATCCTGATTAGGATGAAAAATGGTCTCTATTAGCATGAATTGATTTTCTGACTTCCCTTAAATTTTAGCGGTATCAGACCTGAAATAAAGTCGGTTGTACAGGACAAAAAAAACTGCAGCAATAAATTGCCGCAGCGAGCCGGGAGGAGCGCAATAACGAAAATGAGTTTTATGATGGATTAAGTTAAGCCAACTTTTCGGCAGTCCGTACCGGAATGACGGCTTAACATAATGGCGATGTTAACCAGATATGTACCGCTGAATCATCACGTTGTATTGCCGATTTAAGCCATCCCGGTATAACATTACTTATATGTCTGCAAATTAGTTTTCTGTCGATACGGTATTTTACGGTAATGATAACAGTGACTTTTAAATGTCGTCGGTACGTTGCCGCACATATAACCATTTCCGGTTTTTAAGAATGCTTGCTTCTATGCCCGTGGATCAAAATTCGGCGCCTCCTCAGGTACTGCCGAAATTTGAAGTGGGATAAGGTATACATGCTCTTGCCGAAAATTACTCCTCTCCGTTCACTTGCTCCCTTTAAAGTTCTCTGCTATAAATTAGCTGCCTTTATTTCCATAAAAAATACCAGGCTTTTTCTATAAGCTTATCGAGGCTACGAACCGGTTCGCCGCATAAACCATTCGTAGAATGTCACTTTCCATGACTATTTAGTTTTGATTGCTTATGACCGACGTATGTAATCCTCGACAAAACCATCTGCTCAACTCGCTGCCCTCAAACCAATACGAGCGACTAATACCTCATCTTGAAGGCGTATCCATGCGACTTGGCGAAGTCCTTTACGAATCCGGGGGCGAATTGAATTATGTCTATTTCCCCACGAATTGTATCGTTTCGCTGCTTTATGTCATGGAAAATGGCGCTTCGGCGGAAATTGCCGTAACCGGAAACGATGGTATTGTCGGCGTTGCGATATTCATGGGCGGAGGAACCATGCCGAACCGAGCCGTCGTGCAAAGTAAGGGACATGCTTACCGGCTTCGAAAAAAGACGTTCATGCAGGAATTTAACCGCTCGGGCGGCCGCCGCTCGGGTGCTATGCAACACCTGATGCTTCGTTATACTCAAACATTGATTACTCAGATGTCGCAGACTGCCGTTTGCAATCGGCATCATTCGGTGGATCAGCAGCTTTGCCGTTGGCTATTGCTCAGCCTCGATAGACTGTCTACTAATGAATTGTGCATGACGCAGGAACTAATCGCCAATATGCTTGGCGTTCGCCGGGAAGGCGTCACGGAAGCCGCCGGTAAATTACAGAAAGCCGGATTGATCGAATACAGTCGTTGGCGCATCGCGGTGTTGAATAGACCCGGATTGGAAGAACGCGTCTGCGAATGCTATCACGTCGTCAAAACCGAATTCGATCGTTTGCTTCCCCCCCCCCCGATCTAAACGCTGTGCTCCTTTCTTACTGAATAGTCATCCACCCTGTTGAGGCTTGAAGACGGCATTTAGGAGCGCTAGCGTACAGACGCCAGAAAGATTAGGAACGAGCATGAAATAACTTAGACAACTGCCGGAAGGGGTTTGGTGGCTCGATTCACAGGTGTCGACGGCAGGGCAGATTTTTGCTCCTGCAAAATCTGCATTCATGCCATCCATGGCAATCTGATAGCCGCCGTCAAGCCTACATGGACGTATTCACCCAGCACCTAAATTCCATAGTCCATTGGCTATGGTTAACTATCTTGGATAATTCATCCAGCACCTAAATTAAGCCATGATTTTGAATCATTGCCAAAGACCTATGGAATTTAGGTGCTGGATTTAGGTG
>JAHJSQ010000080.1 GCA_018830325.1 Gammaproteobacteria bacterium | reverse complement strand
TTTCGGCAGTGCCTAAGGAGGCGCCGGGGTGCTCGGCAAAGGCTTTGCCAGCATGGATGCTGGCATAGAGCCTACATGGATGTATTCACGGCGTCCTTTGACGGGCCCCCGGTGCCGAATTTTGATCTACGATGAGTATAAAACAACGAGTGTGCGACCATCGTAAAACAAAACCGATTTCTTTTTATTCCCAACACCATCAATCAGTTCAAGCGCCATGACCGATACAGTTCAACAAACCAAATCCCAATTCGTTGCCGTTGCATCCATTGCCGCGGAGTTGAGCGCAGTGATGGAAGTTGCGAAAGAAATCTCGCTGGCCGCCGCAAACGCCAAGGCCATCGCCTTCCGAGCAGGAGAAAAAGCCAGAGGATTTCAGCCAATCACCGATTTCATCAACGAATTGGCCAAGGAAACGATTACATTGGTCAATGCCATCAACGAACACGCCTTATTGCTTTACCGTTTGACCGTCAATGAATATCGGACCTCGACCGCATTCGACAAATTCCAAGCCGCGACAAAAATGGCGGAAGGCGCGCAATATCAATCCTCACTGCAAACTTCGACAGAAGCTGTCGAACAAAGAATGCTGGAGTGCCGAAAACAATTTAAGCGGCATGTCGGGCAATTGCTCGATCAATTACAAGAAGTCATGCATCCGGCCCGAGCCGCGCGCGTCATTGCCGCCAATTCCCGAATAGAAGCGTCGCAAGCGGGGGAATACCTACTTAGCTTACAGGCGGTTGCCGAAAGCGTCGATCGCGCCGCGCAAATCATTCACAATAACGTACAGCGCTGCCGTAGCGCGTTAAATGTCATTAACATTACCGAATAACCGCATAAAATTACCTGATTACTTAGAACATTCAGCCTATTTGATTTGGCTAAGGGTGCCCGCCTGGGTCCCGTTAGGCCGCGCCGAGCACTGACGATTTTGCCGAGAACAGCCCGCTAGGGGAGCGGCAGGGATGCCGCTCGTTTTCGGAGGGCTAAGGATAGCCCTTCCGAAAACCCTCGGCAAAATCGTCAGCGCGCAGGATAAAGCGGCCTTCGGGTGTCTTTTCTTTTGGATACTTTTCTTTGGACAAGCAAAGACAAAATCGCCTGGAGCGATTTTGAACAGCTTTAGCTGGCCCGCAGGGCGAAACCCAGGGATGGGTTTCGTAGCAGTATCGCGGTTGTCGGTCCGCGAACCGACTACACATAAGCGTCGCGATAGCGACACAAAACCTTCTTCGGACTTCAATTAGACTGAAGCTTATACGTAATCAAGTAAAATTAAGGCGAGCAAACCATGAAGATGACCCAAATATACGAGGGAGCGCACCGCTGGATCATGTTTGGCCGGGATACCAATAAACCCGCCAACATTATCGATACCAATCAATATATTGTCCGAACGGCGAACCGTTGTTTATTAATGGATCCCGGGGGTATCGAACTGTTCGCACCGATGCTGGCAGCCGTCTTGCATCATGCGCCGGTCGAGGAAATCACCGACTTATTCGCATCGCATCAAGACCCCGACATTATTTCCTCTCTGGGTTTATGGGACCAAGCCCTGCCGAAAGCGAAACTCCATGCCTCATCGCTTTGGGAAGGTTTCATCCGCCACTTCGGTTGCGAATCGATCGACTATGTCGGCATTCCCGATAACGGCGGCAAGATCAAGCTAGATTCTACCGAGCTGAAAATAATCCCAGCACATTACCTACATTCATCGGCCAATTTTCATATTTACGACGCGGAAGCGAAAATCCTGATGTCCGGCGATGTCGGCGCGGCACTCGAAGCGTCCGGCGCGCCGATTTATGTCGACAATTTCGATAGCCACATCGATCACATGCGCTTCTTTCATCAACGCTGGATGCCATCGAATCAAGCAAAAAGAGACTGGATCGAGCGCGTTCGCAAACTCGATATCGAAATCATGGCGCCGCAACACGGGCGTATTTTTAAAGGCGATAACGTTAAACGCTTTTTGGATTGGTTCGAAGGCCTGGAAGTCGGCATAGCCGTTTAAGCCGAAAACCCAGTAGGGTGCGCATCGCACACCTTTCCATGGCGCCTAACTCGACAACAGATTCCGACCCAAGTGGGTGATGCGCACCCTGATGCTTTATATACCTTTCGCATTTCAAATTTCGGCAGTGCCTGAGGAGGCACCTGGGTGTCCGATAAAGGCTTTGCCAGCATGGAGCTGGCATAGAGCCTTGTATGATTAATTTAAATGAATTTTAGCCAGGAAATACTTTAAGCTTTACCGAGTTCATTGGGAGGCCGCTTGAGCCTGAGGACTGGATTAAACCAGAGCCTGTCATGTAGATTGGCCCCCGCCCTATTCACCTA
>JAHJSQ010000079.1 GCA_018830325.1 Gammaproteobacteria bacterium | reverse complement strand
CGGATAGATTCATCAGGAGTCCTGAGGCAATAAAGCCTCTGTTGAGAGACCGGATATATGGCTGCAATCTTGATCTCTGTTTTGACATCAATTTTTGAAAACTTGGCTTGCAATAAACGAGGAGTCCATATATGGGTATAACTCTTTAATTTGCCTAACAGGAGAAACAAAATGATAAATAAAATAATTGGGGGCCTCTGCTTGGCTTTGATCGCAAATGGAGCTTTGGCTGCCGAAGACGAGTCGACTTGGACTTCGCAATTGAAAGATCAATTTTTCGCCGGACGCACGATTACCGAATCCGATGCCGTGATTGAACTTGATGCGCCTTATCGAGCCGAAGATCCCGCTTTGGTTCCGTTGAAAATCATTAGTAAAATCCCACAAACCAACGACAAATACATCAAAAAGATTTTGGTGCTGGTCGACAAGAATCCTTTTCCCTATGTCGGCGAATTCGAATTCACGCCCGATAGCGGTAAAGCGGATTTAGCGATGAGAGTTCGTGTCAATACTTATAGCTTTGTTCGCGCGATTGCCGAAACGAACGATGGTAAACTCTATATGAGCAAAAAGTTTGTTAAAGCCAGTGGCGGCTGTTCGGCGCCGATAGGAGCCGATTTGGACGCAGCGATGAAGCGTCTCGGCAAGGCCAAATTCCGGTTGTCCGATAATATCAAGCCAGGCGAGGCGAATGAGGCGCAATTATTCATTAGCCATCCCAACATCACCGGCATGCAGATGGATCAAGTGACGCGTTTCGTCAAAAAATCGCATTTCGTCAATCGAGTTAATGTGTCGTTCAACGACAAGCCGATCTTGACGGCGAAAACCGATATCGCGATTAGTGCCGATCCGAATTTCCGGTTTTATTTCATACCGGAAAAGAACGGCATTTTGAAAGCGGAATTTACCGATATATCTTGTCAAAGTCCGACCAGTCGTGCGAACTGTAAAGCCGGTCAAAGTTTTACCGAAACTTTGGCTATAAAACCGTAAAAAAGTATATGGCCAGCATTGACTAAGGATTCAGCAATTCTCAGTTTGAGAAATTTCTCCGTGTTCAGGGTGCGGGGTATGCATGTCGAGGAACGCCGTCAAGCCTACACGGATGCATTCACGGCGTCCTGTCAAGCGAGTAACCGAACCCGATACAAAACTCATAGCTCCAGGAAGTTATTTTTTACGAAATCCCAAACCAAAGCCGACAAGGCTTGGTTTGGTCTAGCAGCTTGGATCGGATTCGAAAGCAACTTTGTCGTAAATTTCGTTCAGCCTTAATACGCAGTCGATGCTTTCCAGGCGAACGCTTGCATCAAGGCCGGCGGTTTCGGTCAAAAGCCAAGCGTCGCCTTGCCGGACATAGCGCTCGACCATCGGCTGGTCTTGAGCGACCAACAGATATTCGCGAAGCGATTCGATCTTGCGGTAGTGCGAGAATTTAGCGCCTCTATCGTAGGCTTCGGTAGAAAGCGATAATACCTCGATAATAAGCGACGGATTGATCAATGTGTCGACATGGTTGTCTTCGAATTGCGGCGTGCCGCAAGCTACCGCGATATCCGGATAATGATAGCTGCGCGCCTTTTTAGCCTTGACCCGCATGTAAGCCTCGCAGAGGCGGTTTTTGAGTTGATTGCTGATTTCTCGAGCAATATTGATATTAATCAGGTTATGTTCGCGACTCGCTCCGGTCATCGCGAACATTTCGCCGTCAACGTATTCGCTTTTGATTCGCGCTTGGCGTTCGATCGCTAAATATTCTTCTTGAGTGTAATACGTTTTATTGAGTACAGCAGACATAAATAGCCTCCTTTGTCTGAGCTCATACGATTCGTCAAAAGCCTCTTTTCAAAAGCGAATCTTGAGGGTGTTATTTCACGAAACAACTTTTTTCGGCATAAGCCTCGGCTTCTTCCATCAGCTTCCTCAATCGTTTGGCTTCCGGCGGGTCGCGGAATACGCCGCCGGCCTCGCCTGGCGTTTTACGCATAAAACCGAAGGTTCTGGCTTGATCGTAATCGGCAAAACTCATTTTTTCAGCGATTTTGTCTATTTTGCATCCGCAGCCGTATTGGGTAATGTAAGTCAATCCGCCTTTTTGAGCGATACAGCTCAGTACATAATCGACGCGTTCCTGAGTCGGAAAATCGCTGACGAAAGGCGCGTCTTCATCAAGTTTTTCTTGAGTTGCGCTACAGCCGGCAAGAGCGGAGAGAAAGACTGAACCGATTAGAAGTTTGATTTTCATGCGAAGGTCTCTAGTTCCTGTTTTGATTAAGTGAAAAAATATGCTAATAAAACAAAAGCATGTTCAATTTATTGATTTACGTAAAGTGCGTGAAATATTGATGTTCTATTGAGGTGCAATATCGGATATCGACCGGAAAACTATTCTTCGACGGCAAAATCGACAATTTGTTTGAGCATATCGTTCATTTTATCAGAGAATGCATCGAGTTCAGGATTACCTGTGTCCGTAGGCAATAAATGTGTACTGACGACGGTTTTACCCTCAAATGCATAGAGTACAACATTGCAAGGCATATGCTTGACCGCGTGGGGCGAAAGTGTCAATAGCGTTTCGGCGTGAGTCAGATTACAAAATTGTATCGTATCGTAATCCGGAAAATTTGCCGTTCCTCGATCTCTGATCACTTTTCCGATACGACTATGTGCGGTAATTCGTAAATTGTGTTCTGCAATGGCAATTTTGATCTCCGCCAGCACATCATCGTAAGGTTTGAGCGTTTCGACCCGGTAATATTCGATGAATTCACCGTTTTTATGCACGGTGTCGCAGCTTGCAATAATCATCAGGCTTGCGAAAATAACGATCAATCTTGTCATACAGTTTTATTCCCATTCACTATTAACAGCTTAACATCATGAGCAATCCAACAAAAGTGACCGGCGTTATTTTGGCCGGCGGACTGGCCCGACGCATGAATAACCAAGATAAGGGTCTGGTGTTGTTTCATCGAAGGCCAATGGTCTCCTATGCGATCGATTCAATTAAGCCGCTGGTCGACCAAGTCATTATCAATGCCAATCGCAATCTCGACGCCTATCGACACTTCGGTTTGCCGGTCGTTTCCGATCAAAACGGTAATTTTGAAGGGCCTTTGGCCGGCATTCTTTCCGCGATGACATATACCGATACCGAACTATTGTTGGTATTGCCTTGCGATTCGCCGTTGATTACGACCGATCATTTGCAACGATTGTTAAAAGCAGGTTTAAACCCCAAAATCGATGTGGCGGTTGCGTTCGATGGCGAGCGCTTACACCCGGTGTTTTTGGCTATCAAGACAACGCTCGAATCCAGCTTGAAAAATTATCTAGGCAGCGGTGAGCGTAAGATCGACCGTTGGTTGATGAAACATCGAATGACTCAGGTCGATTTTAGCGACGACCCCGAGGTTTTTGTCAACGTGAATACCTTAGCTGAATTATCCGAGTTGGAGGAGCAGAGCAATGAATAACCTCTATCGGCCTGATATGACTAATGCCGGTTTAGGCTTTTCAATGCCGTCCGTCGCGATTGACGAGCGAGGAGAAGCTCAAGCTATCGAACTGGTCGGTGAAAGAGCATTAACCATTTACGTGGACAAGCAGGAAATCGTAACCTTGATGACGATTGGCGCGCATCCCGAATTATTGACGCTCGGGTATTTAAAAAATCAGGGGTTTTTCGACGATATCGTTGAAATCAAAATCGTTCAAGTCGACTGGGAAACCGAGGCGGTTGCTGTTGTAACTCGGCAAGGTGGCAGCGATTTTTCCGAACGAATGGCGCAGCGCACGGTGACGACCGGTTGCGGGCAAGGTACGGTATTCGGCCGATTGATGGAAAAACTCACGCAAATCCGAGTGCCGGATGTGTCGATCAATCAATCGATGCTTTACGCAATGCTCGATGCGTTAAAAAATTATAACGAAGTTTACAAAAAAGCCGGCGCGGTCCACGGTTGCGCGCTATGTACCGGCGACCGGATCGATTTTTTTGTCGAAGATGTCGGGCGGCACAATGCGGTCGATGCGATTGCCGGTTTCATGTGGCTGAATGATTTATCCGGCGCCGACAAAGTTTTTTACACGACCGGACGCTTAACCTCGGAAATGGTGATTAAAGTCACCCAAATGGGTATACCGATATTATTGTCGCGTTCCGGAGCGACCCAAATGGGCCTCGAAATGGCTAGGCAAGCCGGCGTTACGATGATTTCAAGGGCAAAAGGCAAACACTTTTTAGTGTTGAACGGCAGTGAAAACATTGAGTTCGACGCGATACCCGAGCGTCGTCGGAGAAGTTTAGAAGAGGGGTGATTTAACCTAGAAAAAGCATTATTTCATGGAAGTCATGAAGAATAAGGAATTATACCTTTCGCACTTCAAATTTCGGCAGTGCCCGAGGAGGCGCCGGGGTGTCCGACACTGCCATTAAGTTAAGCCATCACAGAATTAAGTAATGCTTGTATCCAGGATCTACTTTGCCTCCAAAGCTTGCCATCCATGGCACTGGATTCCGCCAGTCCATGGCGGAATGACGGGCTTCCCTTAACTTAATGGCAGTGACACCTAACGCTAGGTGATCCGCGTAGGGTACGCTGTGCGTACCATGGTAACCCCGCGATGTTCATGTGCCAATCGAACCGTCAGGGCACGGCTTTGGTACGCGCAGCGTACCCTACAATTTATGTATAACGATGAGCGCAGAGCGTGGGAACGATAATTGCCGGGGGACTGAATGCTTGCAGAATTAATAAGTTAATTCAATAACTTCTTGATCCCGACAAATTTGTTTTGCGGCGTCAGTTCCATTTCGAAATGTCCGTGAATACCTTGTCTAGTCAAAAAAGACTGTATGTTTCCGGCAGGAAATTCAATGCGCCGTCCGTCGTCGGCGATGACCGATATAGTTTTGGCCAGGCCTTGATAGACGCCGAGATATTGATCGTAGCTCAGGTTGAGCCTGAAGCGTATGAAAATCGATTGGGTCATGAAGAAGTACCGGACCAGCAGACTAGTCCGGCATTGTTTCTAAAAATTAACGGCTGTTTTGCAAAGCCGCGATACGTTCTTCCAAAGGCGGATGGCTCATGAACAAACGGTGCATGCGGCTGCCGTGAATACCGAATGCGGCCAATTGACCCGGCAGTTCTTCGGGCTCATGAGCCCGTTGCAAGGCGCGTAATGCATTGATCATTTTGTCGCGCCCGGCCAATTTAGCTCCACCCGCATCGGCACGGTATTCGCGGTAACGCGAGAACCACATGACCAGCATCGATGCCAGAATCGATAAGACTATTTGCATCACTATCTGCGTGATGTAATAAGCCGGACCGTAACCGCGTTCGGTTTTGAACACGACTCGGTCGACCGTATGGCCGATTACTGTCGCGAAGAAATACACGAAGGTATTAACCACACCTTGCATCAAAGCCATCGTGACCATGTCTCCGTTGGCGACGTGACTGATTTCGTGGCCGAGAACCGCTTCAACTTCTTCGGCGCTCATGTTTTGTAGCAAACCCGTGCTGACTGCAACCAAAGCGTTGTTTTTATTCATGCCGGTCGCAAATGCATTCGGGTCCGGTGTTTGGAAAATGCCGACTTCCGGCATGCCGATACCGGCCGCTCTCGCTTGACGGGCGACAACATCGACTAACCATTTTTCGGTTTGATTTTGCGGATGTTCGATGACATGCACGCCCATCGCGCTTTTAGCCGACCATTTGGATATCGCCAACGAGATTGCCGAGCCGGTGACGCCGATGATAGCCGACATCAGCAGTAAGGCGTTCAGATTAAGATCGACACCTTGGGCATCCAATACGCCGCTGATGCCGAATATATTAAAAATAACGCTGATAACGACCAATATAGCGGCATTGGTTGCTAAAAAAAGAAGTATACGCATCATAAGTGTATTACCTTGAGTTTATTGAGAGTTGATAAAGATATAAGGGATAATTTTTTTATTTCAAGCGCTTTTTAGAGTGTTACCATACCGAAAAGTTTATTTGTTGGAGGCCTCTGTATGAAAGCCAAAATCTTTTTAATACTATCGCTAATTGTATCGTGTCCGATCCAAGCCGCAAGCGTCGATGAAGTTTTAAAACAATTACAGTTACCGGTCGGTTTTTCCATTTCATTATTTGCCGAGGATCTTCCGAATGCCCGGTCGTTAGCCCGAGGCGAAAAGGGTGTGATTTTTGTCGGCACCCGCCAGCAGGGCGCTGTTTATGCCGTTCAGGATACTAATGGCGACGGTAAGGCCGACAAACGCTATGTCATCGCGACCGATTTATACATGCCTAACGGCGTGGCGTTTCAAAACGGTTCGCTGTATGTTGCAGAAGTTAACCGGATTATCCGTTTCGACAATATTATCGACAATTTGGCGAACCCGCCTAAGCCGGTCGTTGTATTAGACGGTTTACCTTCCGATCGGCACCACGGCTGGAAATATTTACGTTTTGGCTCGGACGGCAAACTCTATACCGCGGTCGGTGCGCCCTGCAATGTTTGCGAGCCTGATAAAGAAATCTATGCAACGTTGATTCGCTTGAACCCAGACGGTTCCGATCTTGAAATTTTAGCGCATGGGATAAGAAATACCGTTGGTTTCGATTGGCAGCCCGGAACGAATACGCTGTTCTTTACAGAAAACGGCCGCGATCTAATGGGGGACGATATTCCGCCCGATGAATTGAATCAATGGATGGAGCCCAGCCAGCACTTCGGCTTTCCTTATTGCCACAGCGGCACTATTGCCGACCCGGAATTCGGCAAGCAACGAAGCTGCGACGAATTCGTCGCTCCTGCATGGCAATTCAAGGCTCATAAAGCGCCATTGGGTATGCGTTTTTATCGAGGCGAGCAATTTCCCGAACGCTTTAAACAACAGCTATTCGTTGCCCAACACGGTTCATGGAACCGGAGTCAACCTCACGGTTATCGCATCGCCTTGGTCAAATTTAAAAACGGCCGGCCTGTATCCGAACATTCTTTCATTTCCGGTTGGCTAACGTCGTCCGATGAGGTTTTGGGGCGTCCGGTCGATATCCTGGAAATGCCGGACGGTAGTTTGTTGATTTCCGACGATAACTTAGGCGCTATTTATAAAGTAACCTATCAAAAATAATATGGATAAGGATTTTGAAGTTCTCGATAAGCATGAGGTTTATCACGGTTTTTTTCTGTTGGAAAAATACCGGCTTAAACATCGATTATTTGCCGGCGGATGGAGCCCGGAAGTCGAACGCGAACTATTCAGACGCGGTTCTTGTGTCGCGGTCTTGTTATACGACCCGATCAAAGATACTGTGGTTTTGATCGAACAATTCAGGGTCGGCGCGATTTTAAGACCGGAAGCCCCTTGGTTACTGGAAATCGTCGCAGGAGCGGTCGAGGAGGGCGAATCGCCGGAGGAAGTCGCTTACCGAGAGGCAGTCGAGGAAGCCGGCTGCGAAATTCTGGAATTACTGCCGATCAATGCGTTTTATACGACTCCCGGCGGTTCGTCGGAGTGGCTTAGCCTGTATTGCGGTAGGATCGATAGTACCGGCGTCGGCGGAATTCATGGTTTGGATCATGAGCAAGAGGATATTCGGGTTTCGGTCGTGAGCTTCGATGAGGCTTATCGGCTCATGGAGCAGGGTAAAATTAACTCGGGCATTCCGATCGTCGCGATTCAATGGTTGGCATTGAATCGCGATAAACTCAGAAGTCAATGGACTTGAGTGTTACTGTTTAGGCGAATGCGCTCTGGTTTATTTGAAATCTTTGGGAATCATTGGTTTATTATCGAATAGGGTATGCCAGCCCAAGGCTATTCGGTAAACCAGCCACAACACGGCAAATAGCAATAAAAACCAACCTAAGCCCATCGCAAAGGTTAAACCGCTTGCCGCTAACAATGCGACAGCGACCCAAGCAGTTTTGATTTGCCAATCGAAATGGGATTCCAACCAAGTGCCCCGAACATCGTTTCGCTTGATTAAGTTAATCGCGACACCGATGAAAATAGGCAAGCCCGCAAAACCGAATGCCAGGACTTGACATAAATAGACGATGCCGGTCAGGTTTTTAAGCTTTTCCATTTTTTCGGCGTTACTTTTATTATTATCGGTTTCATTACTATTCACAAGGTATCTCCTTACATAGTGTCGAATATTATGAGTTCATAAATTGATTGTAAGTTCCTCTAGCGAATTCAATGAATAACAGATGCCGTCTCGATTATTTTAATAGTCAAAAAAAATTACGAAACTGTAATAAATCGCGCTTAAAATTAAATTACGCTCTGCTAAGCTTTATCAACAATTAGTAAAGTGAGTCTTTTACCGCTTAGAATACGCTAAAAAATAACTTCCCTAAATGGATCTCACGCTTTATACGCATCCCACGCAAGTTTATCGCTCCCATGCAGAGCATAGGAACGATGATAAGTCGTGAGGTTGTTTGTTCGAAATCCTTAGTAAAATATTTAATATTCGACTTTTAGACAAAAGGAATAAAAATCTATGTTAGAAAATGTCAAGTTGGGAATGATCGGTCTCGGTTATGTCGGTCTGCCTTTAGCCGTCGAATTCGGCAAGAAATACCCGACAATCGGTTTCGATATCAATGCAGAGCGTATCAAAGAATTGCAAAACGGGAGCGATCACACGCTTGAAGTCGACGAGGAAGAATTAAAAGAAGCCGTTTATTTGACCTACACCTCATCGGTCGAGGAAATCAAAGCCTGCAATATTTACATCGTTACGGTGCCGACGCCGATCAATGAATATAAACAGCCCGACTTGAGTCCATTGGAAAAAGCCAGCACTTTGCTGGGCGGACTGATCAAATCCAATGATATCGTCATTTATGAATCGACTGTTTACCCCGGCGCGACCGAGGAAGTTTGCGTGCCGATTCTAGAAAAAATATCGGGGTTGACATTCAACCAAGATTTCTTTGTCGGCTACAGCCCGGAACGTATTAATCCCGGCGACAAAGAACACCGAGTCACCAATATTCTAAAAGTCACATCCGGTTCAACGCCCGAAATCGCCGACCGCATCGATCGGCTTTATCAAAGCATCATCACGGCCGGCACGCACAAGGCTAGTAGTATCAAAGTCGCTGAAGCGGCCAAAGTCATCGAGAATACGCAACGCGACCTGAACATCGCATTGATCAATGAATTAGCGATCATTTTCAATAAACTCGGCATCGATACCGAAGAAGTGTTGTTGGCTGCCGGTACCAAATGGAATTTTTTACCGTTCCGGCCCGGATTGGTCGGCGGACATTGTATTGGTGTCGACCCTTACTACTTGACTCATAAGGCCCAAGCGATCGGCTACAATCCCGAAGTCATCTTATCGGGACGCCGTATCAATGACGGCATGGGCGAATATGTCGTATCTCAATTAATCAAATTGATGCTCCAAAAACGCATCCATATCAAAGATTCCGATGTGTTGATCATGGGCTTGACTTTCAAGGAAAATTGCCCAGATTTACGCAATACCCGCGTCGTCGATATCGTCAAAGAACTGCAAAGTTACGGCGTTAACGTGCATGTTTACGATCCTTGGATCGATCCGGCCGAAGCGTTTGAGGAATACGGCATAACAACCATCGACAAGCCGGAAGACGGGCGTTACGATGCGATGCTCTTGGCCGTAGCGCATGAGCAATTCAAGCGAATGGATATCGCTTCAATCAAGGCGATGGGTAAAAAAGACTCGGTAATTTACGATTTGAAATACGTTTTTCCGACCGAACTGACTGACGCACGTTTGTAATTTATGAAAATACTGGTAACTGGAACCGCCGGTTTTATCGGCAATCATTTGGCTTTGCGTCTGCTCGAAAGAGGCGATGAAGTCATCGGAATCGACAATCTGAACGACTATTACGATGTCAATCTGAAAAAAGCACGCTTGGCGAGGATACTCGATCATAATTGCTATACCGATATCCGAGCCGACTTGGCCGACCGAGATAGCATTGAACAGGTATTCAAAGAGCATCGTCCGGAACGCGTCGTCAATTTGGCCGCTCAAGCCGGCGTACGCTATTCGATCGAAAATCCGCATGCCTACATCGACAGCAATATCGTCGGTTTCATTAACATTTTGGAAGGCTGCCGGCATTACGGTGTCGAACATTTGGTCTATGCATCGAGCAGTTCGGTCTACGGCGCCAACGAAAGCATGCCATTTTCGGTACACGACAATGTCGATCACCCGCTGAGTCTTTACGCGGCTTCGAAAAAAGCCAACGAACTGATGGCGCACACCTATAGCAATCTCTATAACCTGCCGACGACCGGATTACGATTCTTTACCGTATACGGTCCTTGGGGGCGGCCTGATATGGCTTTGTTTTTGTTTACCAAAGCCATACTAAATGGCGAAAAAATCCAAGTTTTCAATTACGGTAAGCATCGCCGCGATTTCACCTACATCGACGACATTGTCGAAGGCGTGATCCGGACACTTGATAATATTGCTCAACCTAACCCGGATTGGACCGGCGCGAAACCCGACCCCGGAACTAGCCGAGCCCCTTGGCGGGTTTACAACATCGGTAATCAAAGTCCTGTCGAGTTGATGAAATATATCGAAGTGCTCGAGCAATGCCTCGGTAAGACCGCCGAGAAAGAATTACTGCCGCTGCAACCCGGCGACGTCCCCGACACCTATGCCGATGTCGAAGCGCTGGTGCAAGATGTCGGCTATAAGCCCGGAACGCCGATAGAAGTTGGAATAGCGCGGTTTGTGGAGTGGTATGGGAGTTACTATAATTTTTAGTGAGCAGTGAGCAGTGAGCGATGAAAGATGAAAGATGGAAGATGAAAGATGAAAGATGAAAGATGAAAGATGAAAGATGAAAGATGAAAGATGAAAGATGAAAGATGAAAGATGAAATCAGGACTTGACAAATGCTTTAAATGCGGCTTGATTTTGCTAACTGCTAAGTAATATGCACAAATTTACTTCTACAAGTTTTAGGCACATTGTGGTGGTTCGGCGACTCGCTTGACAGGACGCCGTGAATACATCCATGTAGGCTCGACGGCGGCTATCCCTGCCGCCGACGCCTGTCAATCGAGTCACCGAACCCCTTTCAGCATTTATCGAAGTTATTTCATGCTCGTTCTTAACTGCTAACCCTAAACGCCTCATGCCTTTAAATCAAACGCCCCCCCTAATCGCCCACATCATCTTCAGCCTCGGTGTCGGCGGATTGGAGAATGGTTTGGTGAATTTGATTAATCGCATGCCGGCCGATCGCTACCGGCATGCGATTATTTGCCTGAAAAACAGCACTGATTTCAAAAATCGCTTGCAGCGGAAAGACATCGAAATTTACGAATTGAACAAACCGGAAGGGCAGGACTGGCAGTCATTCGTGAAAATGTATCGTTTGCTCAAACAAATCAAGCCGGCGATCGTTCATACGCGCAATCTCGCCGCGATCGAATATCAGGTTCCGGCGTTGTTGGCCGGCGTCAAACATAGAGTGCATGGCGAGCACGGCTGGGATGTGTTCGACCCGGACGGCAGCAACAAAAAATATCGATTATTGCGGCGCCTGCTGGGACTGATCATCGATCGCTTCATTCCGCTTTCCGATCATCTCGACAATTATCTGCGCGAAAAAGTCGGCATTTCCGACTCGAGAATCCGGCGCATCTGTAATGGTGTCGATACCGAGCGATTTCAGCCCGCACGCCCAAAAGTCGTTGTCGGCGATTGTCCGTGGCCCGATGCTGAAAAAAGGTTGATCATCGGTACGGTAGGCCGCATGCACGGCGTCAAGGACCAAATGACGTTGGCGCGGGCTTTTGTCGAATTGCTGAAGCGACATCCCGAATCTAAAAATGCGGTCGGATTGGTCATGATCGGCGACGGGCCGTTGCGTGAGGAAGTTAAGCAATTGCTGGATGAAAACGATTTGCTCGATCAAGCCTGGCTGCCGGGCGAACGAAGCGACGTTGCCGAACTGATGCGCGGTTTCGATATTTTCGTCTTGCCGTCCCAGGCCGAAGGCATTTCGAATACGATACTCGAAGCGATGGCGAGCGGCTTGCCGGTGATTGCAACGCGTGTCGGCGGTAATCCCGAACTGGTCGAGCACGCTAAAACCGGTTTTTTGGTCGAAAAACAAAATCCGTCCGAGTTAGCGGGTAGGCTAAGCGACTATATCGGCGATCCGAAGCTGTGCATCGAGCACGGCAACAAAGGTCGCGAACGGGCCTTGCAAGCTTTTTCTATCGATGCGATGGTTAAAAATTATCTGAGCGTGTACGATTCATTACAGTAACAAGCTAGGCTGTCGAAAAATGCCGCATTTAGCGCTAATTGCGTGTACCCGCTTTTTAAACTCAAAATTTTTTTGATAAGGCGCCCGATGCGCACCCAGCGGCGTTCAAGCTGTACTCATCGTAGATCAAAATTCGGCACCAGGGGCCCGTCAAAGGACGCCGTGAATACATCCTTGTAGGCTCTATGCCGAGCACCCCGGCGCCTCCTTAGGCACTGCCGAAATTTGAAGTGCGAAAGGTATATCTTGGAATTTGTGTAATTATTCACATCCCGCTATCGTTCCCATGCTCTACGTGGGAATGCAGCCCGAGACGCTCTAGCGTCTCGTACCGCTGGAGCGGTACTCAAGCATTCCCACGTAGAGCATGGGAACGATAATTGCCGGGGGACTGAATCGTTACGAATTTGTTGATGATCATAGGCTATAAAGTCCTAGTTGTTTTCTCAAAATCCATAAAGCAGTCATTCTATCCAATTTGGAAATCGGTAAATTTCGACACCCTAGTAACACGCTCAATTCAAAAATTTTTATTTTCCAGGAAAAACCATGTGTGGAATCGTCGGTATATTTGATCTAAAGGAAAAACGCGAAATCGACCGCGAGTTGCTCGGTCGCATGAATGAGGTGCAATTTCATCGGGGACCCGATGAAGGTGGCTTGCATACCGAACCCGGTTTGGGATTCGGTCATCGGCGCTTGTCGATCATCGATCTGTCGAGCGGACAGCAACCGATGCACAGCCAAGACGGCAATGTCGTGTTGACTTACAACGGCGAAGTCTACAATTTTCCCGAATTACGCAAAGAACTCGAAGCCTTGGGTTATACCTTCAAGACGCATTGCGATACCGAAGTGATTCTGGTCGGTTGGCAGGCGTGGGGGGAGGTCTGCGTCGACCGCTTGCGCGGTATGTTTGCATTCGCGATTTGGGATAGGGCGAAAGAAACTTTGTTCCTAGCGCGCGACCGCTTGGGCATAAAGCCTTTATATTACGCTGAAGTGCCGAACGGACAGTTTATATTCGGTTCGGAACTGAAAGCGCTGAAAGTCCACCCGCAATTACCGAGAGAGCTCGATGCTACGGCGATCGAAGATTATTTCGGTTTCGGCTATATCCCCGATCCGAAAACGATCTACAAAAACGTTCACAAACTAGAACCCGGATTCAAACTGACGATCCGTCGGGGTCAACAAGAATACCGCCCCATGCAATATTGGAATGTCGAATTCGGCGTGAGGCAAGTCAAGAGCGAACAGGAAATCGCCGAAGAACTGATCGAACGTTTTCGTGAAGCGGTCGACATTAGAATGGTTGCCGATGTGCCGCTCGGCGCATTTTTGTCGGGCGGCGTCGACTCGAGCGGCGTCGTTGCGATGATGGCCGGTCTTTCCGAACAGCCGGTCAATACCTGCTCGATCTCGTTCGGCGATCCGGCCTTTAACGAGTCGAAATATGCGCAGTTGGTTGCCGAACGCTATCATACAGCGCACCGCGTCGAACAGGTCGATCCGGACGATTTTCATTTGATCGATCGTCTGGCCGGACTTTATGACGAACCCTATGCCGACAGTTCCGCGCTACCGACTTACCGGGTCTGCGAATTGGCTAAGAAGCAAGTGACCGTCGTACTATCGGGCGATGGCGGCGACGAAAATCTGGCCGGTTACCGGCGTTACCGTTGGCATACTTACGAAGACCGCATGCGGCATATTCTGCCTGATGGATTGCGTAAGCCGCTGTTCGGCATGTTGGGCAGGACTTATCCGAAAGCCGACTGGGCGCCAAAAATCTTCAGGGCCAAGTCGACGTTCGAATCGATCGCGCGCGATTCGCTCGAGGGCTATTTTCACAGTGTTTCGGTTAATTCGAACGAAATTCGTAATGCATTGTTTAGTCAACGTTTAAAACAAGAATTGCAAGGTTACCAAGCCGTTGAGGTGTTCAGGCAACACGCAAAAAATGCCGCTAGCTATGATGCTCAGTCGCTAGTACAATATCTCGACATCAAAACGTACCTGCCGGGCGATATCTTGACAAAAGTCGACCGCGCCAGCATGGCTCATGCGCTCGAAGTGCGCGTGCCGTTGCTCGATCATAAGATGGTCGAATGGTTTGCAAGTCTTCAACCGGATTTGAAGCTGAAAGGCCGCGAAGGCAAATATATTTTCAAAAAGTCTTTAGAAAATTATTTGCCGGACGATATTTTGTATCGCTCTAAGATGGGGTTTGCGGTACCGTTGGCAAATTGGTTTAGAGGTCCGCTAAAAGATCGCGTGCGAGAATCGTTATTGGGCGAGACGATGCGCGACAGCGGCTATTTCGATCAGGCTTTCATCAAGAAAATAGTCGATCAGCATCAAAGCGGAATCAGGGATTACAGCACATCGATTTGGTCTTTATTAATGTTTGAGGCGTTTTTTCGTAATGAAACCTCATAAGACATATTGTACGAATGTGCAATGGACAAAAGCGGTTCTTGTTGTTAATGTTTTGACAATTTAAATTTATTGAGTGAGGCTTCCAAATGAATCCAGAAAATCAATCAACGAAGGAAGTGAAACCAACGTCTCCGGTCGACAAGAAAAGACGGTCCTTTACGAAAGCCGGGATCACGGCTCCTGTGATTATGACATTAGCTAACAGACCTGCGTTTGGCGCGCAATGTTTATCCAACATTTTATCAGGTAATTTATCAAATCCAGGTGCAGGAAGTTGCTGGGGAGGGAACTCTCCGGGAGGGTGGGGTAATCCGGGTGGGCAAATTGGTAGTTTAGACGCTTCTTGGTCAACTGTAAAAGCATGGGAAATGGCTGGGTTTAACTATAGTGAGCCTTGCCCTGAAAGCAAAAGTAAACGTAGGAAGAATGATAACCAATCATCCACTTATTGTGGTGGTTCATGTTTAATTGACCTTCCTGATTTTCTGCACGGTGAATTTACAGAAAATCTTGATACTACCCCGATTAGGGATATGCTTCCCAATGCGCTCGGTGCAGGTTTATATGACAACCGAGGAAATTTAATTGCTGGTTGGTTAAATGTACAATTAGCAAAAAACACCTCATTGTCTTATGTTCTAAACGAGGCGCAGTTCATTAGTCTTTATGAAACGGATCGCGGCTATCTTATTAATGTAATTGTAGGTAGTTTTGAGTAAAAATGGTCGATTGCGAAAATGCCGGTTTATATAAAAAAAACATACAAACGAGTTTTTATTTTACGAATGATGAGTGCGTTACATATTGTGGACTTTCAGGCGATATACATTTAATTGAAGGATCGAACGCGCGCTTTTTGAATATTTTGTCAATGCAACCGATGAGTTATCTCGAGATCGTGTCGTATTTTGCCGACGAATATGATTGCGAAATCGACCCAAATCTGCACGATCATGTTAAGAGCATGATAGATCATTACCAAAAACTGAGTCTATTGGAAGTGATAGGAAGCAAGAACTCTTGAAAGTCGCTGAAATATCGCTTCCAAAATTATCAAAACAACTGCATTCGAAAGAGGGCTTCCGGTTTAGATTGGGCGCTTTCACTATTGCTTTGATATCCTCTATAGACAAAGTGGTCGAGCATTTGCATTTTGCCTATGCCGATTTCGAGCCGTTACCGAAAACGGAGCTTGTCGACTTTCATGTCTCCTTGACCAGTCCGGCAATCAGACGCTGCTATCGGCCTCAAGTCGTTTTTTCGTTTGACGATCATATTCCTTTTTTACCGCTTCCTCTTAGTCAAGCCAGCGCGATGTTCGAATGGGGGCTGAATTGGTGTATTGCCAATAATGCTCATCATTTCTTGATTCTTCATGCCGCGGTCGTGGAAAAAAATGGTCGGGCCTTGATTTTGCCGGGGTCGCCGGGTAGCGGTAAAAGCACATTATGCGCGGCCTTAGCTTGCCAAGGCTGGCGATTGCTATCCGATGAAATGGCGCTTTTATCGCTTGCCGACGGTTTGATTTATCCGGTACCTCGTCCGGTCAGTCTAAAAAATCAATCGATTCAAATCATCCGGGAATTTGCGCCAGATGCCGATTTCGGGCGGATCGTAACGGACACGGCAAAGGGCGACATTGCGCACTTGCGTCCCCCGAGAGCTTCGGTATTGTCGCAATCAGAGACGGCAGAACCGGCTTTTTTAGTGTTTCCGCATTATCGAAGCGAGGGTGAATCCGAATTGAAAATGTTGAGCAAAGGGCTCGCATTTATGACGCTGGCTAAAAATGCTTTCAATTTCAATATTCTTGGGCGCGAAGGTTTTGATACAATGGCGCATTTGATCGATCGTGTCGAATGCTTCGATTTCAGTTATCCGAGTTTAGCGAGCGCATTGGCAGGAATCGATGGCCTTGTTCGTTGAAAAACTTTTCCAGTGCAGCGTGGCTCTGAAGCCTTCAATGGTATGTTTGACCGTATCGTTCTAATTCAATTTTTACGGCTGTACGGTAAGCAAGCGCTTCATCGCCTGGATGTGTCGAATTATCCTTGGGAATTATTGATTCGCCAGGCGCGTCATGCCAATTTACTGAGTAGAGTCGCTGTTTTATTACAGGAAAGCGATTTGTTGAATCGGCTTCCCGAAAAGCCGCGTTTGCACTTTTGTAATGCTATGCGTTTGGCCGAAGCCAATGCGCGTTCTTCGAATTGGGAAGTCCGTCAAGTCTATGATGCGCTTCATACGGCCGATATTGAATTTCTCCTCTTGAAAGGCGCGGCCTATATCTGGTTGCAGAACGACGCTGCGAAAGGGCGCTTGTTTTCCGATACCGATATTATGGTTGAGAAAGTACATTTGGAATTGGCTGAGCGTTCATTGGCTCGAAAGGCTTGGTTCGGGGATAGTTACGATCGCTATAAGCAGCGTTATTATCGGAAATGGATGCACGAAATTCCGCCGTTGCGACATATACAAAGACAAACGACGCTGGATGTGCATCATACGATTTTACCTCCTACTTCGAGACTCAAGCCAAAGCCGATGCAGCTTTGGGATAGCGCGGTTCCGGTTGAACAAATGCCGGGTTTGTTCACTTTGTCTCCGATCGATATGATTTTGCATAGCGCGACGCATCTTTTTCATGAAGGCGAATTCGGTCAGGGGCTTCGCGATATTTCCGATTTGGATTTATTGTTAAGACAATATATCGTCGCCAACGATGATTGGTCTTCGTTATTGAGGCGGTCTATCGAGCTTAACTTAGAGCGGCCGCTTTTTTATGCGTTGAATTATGCTGCGCAAATTTTGCATACGCCTATTTCCAAATCGACGATTACCGAAGCGGGTCGATTGGCGCGTTTAAATCCGATGCAAAGAAGGTGGATGGACGCTTTATTTCTTAGAGCTTTGGCGCCGAGTCATTCCAGTTGTCGAGTCAAGGGTTATGGTTTAGCGTGCTGGTTACTTTACATCCGTTCCCATTGGCTCAGAATGCCGGTGCATTTACTGATTCCTCATTTATTCAGAAAAAGCTGGATGCGCTTGACCGGTAAGGATAATCACTAATTCTTATCTGGTCGGATTCAAAAAGTCGTTAGGTCCGACTTCATATAAACTCAACCGCAAAACCCTTTTGAGGTATGACTCTTACGACTTTGACGTCTAAAACCGGAGCATCGTCGATTTCCAAGGTTTGGATTTGTATTTCGTCGCCGATTTGCGGTAATGTCTCGTTGAGGCAATTGATAAACACGCCACCGGCCGAAAAATCCTGCATTTGTAATCGCTCGGTTTTGCCTGAAGCGGGAATAATGACCAGCACGGGAGCTCGATGGATTAATCGTGGATGAATTCTCTTATCGTTAGATGTAGACAAGGTTTTACTTCCTAGCAGAATATGGATGAGTTTTGGAAATCATAGTCAAAAGGCCGAAAGATTGCTAGGAAAAGGTATTTTCTACTTAAATATCCTTAACTAATGTATTGATTTTGCTGGATTCAACTAGCTTTTCGGATTCCTCGATCAGCTTTAAGCTATCTGCGATACCTTGAATATCCGGCAGTTTATGCTGGCCATATTCCTCTAGCGTTTTGATGACTCGGGCTACATCAAGCCGATGACTGTCGACTGCTGGGAGAAATACCGTCTCTTCGTCTTCCTCTCGGTTTAGCTCGATAATGATACCGCCATTTTTCAACTTCTTTAGAACAGTTCTAACAACTGAAACCGGAAGCCTGAGCCGTTTACTGATTTCGCCTTCTGTCAAAGGCGGTGCTTCTTCGGTAAATGCATGAATCATCAATTGCATCATTTTTAATGCTGAGGCTTTTTGTATGATTAGGCTTGGTTCGCTGTATTTTTTATCTTCCTTGAACTCGGTGAAATTTTGTAAATAAAAAGCAATTTCGCAACCAAATAGTACAATCATCCAGCCGATCTGTAACGACAGAATAAATAGCGGCAAGGCCGCAAAACTGCCGTATATCGCATTGTATTCCGAGACGCCGATTTGCAAGGTGAGATAGGCCCATTGAAAAGTCTGATAGGCAATAGCGGTCAAAATACCAGCTATTAATCCAGGTTTTAGCTTGACTTTATGATTCGGAATATAGATGTATATGAACGATAATAACGCCGACATGATAACCAGGGGAGACAATCCTAATAGTTGCAATACCAGATTGGCGCCGAAATCGGGTAAATGCATGATCTCTAATAACCAGCCGACATGCGTTTTCAAAAAAACCGTAATGCTACTGGAAATTATCAGTAGTATCGGTGCGAGAAACATCAAGGACAGGTAGTCGCTGAGCTTACGATTCAACGACCGGTCGCTATCGATTTGCCAGATGGCATTGAACGATGCTTCAATGAATCCGATAACCTTGATGACCGTCCAGAACAAAAAAATCACCCCGATTCCCGCCACAACGCCGCCCTTGGCATTCTCCAGCATGTTCTCGGCAAAACCGATCAATTGCACGATCATCGTATCGTGTTCCGGGACTTGCTCTAACAATTTTTCTTTCAAAATTCTTTCAAAACCGAAGCCTTTGGCGACGCCGAACAGCATTGCAAAAACCGGAACAATCGATAGCAACGTATAAAGAGCTAAAGCCGTGGAACGAAGTATACAAAGGTCGCGGATGAAACCTTTTGCTGATAGCAATAAGATTTTCAAGGAGTGCAATCCGAATGCTTCATAGTGATTCAATGAATGCTCTTGAATTCTCCAGACGTCTTCGTTGATAAATTTTATGATGTTCAAGGGATTAGGGGGTGATAATTATGATATGAGTTAAAATTAAAAGAGCAACGGTATTTGTTAGGCGAAATCCTTAACCCAGCCTTAACAAATATAGTTCCTACGGTCTATATCATTAAATCATATGGATTAAAAAACATGCCAAAAATGGATTTGTAGTGCCATAATATTAAATTAATTTTAATATTCAAAAGCTTATGTTCTGATAATGTTAAAGCTGGGTTAATTGAATCCGTACATTAACGCTTATATTTTTCGCGGTCAAAGCTATAACTATCGAACCCTTTGTAATTATTCATCCTCCCTATCGTTCCCACGCAGAGCGTGGGAACGGTAATTGCGGGGAATGAATAGTTACAAGCCTTTAGATACCATATTACAAGAGACGCCGTGAATAGTTAGGCTCGAGTCATATCTTTCTTTTAATTAAACACAAAATAATCAAGTCCTGTAAACATAAAAATGAGACTACGTTTATCTATTGCCGACTTAGGGCAGTCTTTTTCACTGATGATACTGGTTGGCCTTCTTTATTTTGTGTTTGGACTACTTGGCCTCGAATTGGCTCTATCTCCCAGTAAAGCCAGCGCCGTATGGCCTTCTGCAGGCGTTGCGCTAGGTTTACTTTTACTTCTTGGTTATCGGGTTTGGCCGGGAATCTTTATCGGCAATTTTTTTATTTCCGTTCTGGCATTCGGTTTCGACAACAATATGTTGGCCGTTTCCTTTGTCTCGGCAAGTGGCGCTTCGGTTAGCGCTTTAACCGGTCGTTATTTAATCGGTCGTATTGTTGGGTTTCCCAGCGTTTTGCTGGAAGACAAACATATCATTCTCTTTTTGTTATTCGGCGGGCCGGTTAGTTGTTCGATTCCTGCAACATTGGATGTTGCAGCGCTCACGCTGTGCGGAGTCCTCGGGCCTTCGGAAATCCCCATCAATTGGTTTATCAAATGGGTTGGCGATAGTATCGGCGTTTTTGTGTTTACGCCATTGCTACTGATTGTTTTTGCCAGCCCTAAGTCGGTTTGGCGTAAACGCTTCTTTCCTGTCGGAATTCCTTTATTGTTAAGTTTTATGCTGATTATCGGTTTTTTCTTTTATGTGCAAAAACTCGATAGCAAACAGCACGATCAGGATTTCGAAAACCAATCGCTAATGTTAGCTGAGGCTCTTAAGCATAGAATCAAGCAGCACCAGCGCATTGTTTATGCAACCGGCAATCTTTTTATCGCCGACAATTCTCTGAGGCCTGATGATTTTAAATTGGCGGCTCGGCATGGTTTTGATGAATTTCCTGAAATACTATCCATCCGTTGGCAGCGTTACCGCATAAAAGAGAAGGCGCACTTCAAATTGCTTCCAGTCTATAGCGAGCATCGTGATGAGTCAATTTCGGTGCCGCTAGAGTTGTCGGAGCGGCGGCTTGATCAATTTGTTCGTGTTCAAAGTTCCGATTCATTAGTAAAAGCGATTATTGAACCCGCTAAGGGACATATTCATTTCCTGTTACCGATTTATCGGTCAACGAAAGAAAACTCACAAACTCCTATAGGTATTTTGTCAAGCACGGTTTCTACCGAAAGCATGATCCGACAGGCATTTAAAGGGCTCAATACAGAAGGAGTTTACCTCGCGATTACAGGTTCCGATTCCGAATCCGGTTACAGCATTATTTATAGCAATACCAATGATCATTTGCATAATAACTTTCGTAAATATTCGTTGTTATTGGGTAACCAGGAATGGCAGTTTTATTTTTATCAAGACCATAGCTCGGTTTACGCCCATTTTCATTGGCCGATGTGGTGGTTTTTGATAAGCGGTCTGTTATTTACCAGTTTGCTTGGAGTTGGATTGTTAATGCTAACCGGTCGGCATGTCAAAACAGAATTGGTCGTCAGTGAAAGGACTGCGGAATTGTTGAGTGCTAAACAGGCTGCAGAAACCGCTAATGAAGCTAAGAGTCAGTTTTTGGCAAAAATTAGTCATGAACTGCGCACGCCGCTGAATGGAATCATGGGATTCGCACAATTATTACAAAAATCGCCGGAAATTCCTGAAGCACAAAAACAGCAAGTCAATATCATCAGTCATTGTAGTGAAGATTTATTAACGCTGATTAACGATATTCTTGATATTGCCGCAATTGAAAGTAATAAAACTAAGTTTGTAATAGAGCGCTTCGATTTTGTAAGTCTTATTAATGACATTGTTGAGTTGTTTAGGTTAAAGGCCGCTGAAAAACAATTAGCGTTTGTTCATAATCAACATAATTTGCCGCAATTTCTTCAGGGCGATCAAAAACGCTTGCGTCAAATAATTGCTAATTTATTGGATAACGCAATTAAATACACCGATCGTGGGTGCGTTACATTGACAACGGAATATCAGAGCGATCAATTGATTATTACGGTATCGGATACCGGATGCGGCATAGCTAACGAGCATCTCAACTTGATTTTTTCCCCTTTTATTCAATTAAGAGGAAAGGGGCTTTACAAGGAAGGAATTGGCATTGGGTTGGCTATATGCAAGGAGTTGATCAAGCTCATGCAAGGCAGTATTTCTGTGCAAAGCGAGCAGGGGAGCGGCAGTGTTTTTACAGTGAATCTACCGCTGAAAACCGATTCTATAAAGGCTTCTAAAACTTCCGGTTTAGTCGTTCCTTACAATAAGCACTTCGGTAAATTACAGATTTTAATCGCGGATGATAATGAAATTAATTTAATACTGCTGAAACAGTTACTGTTGAAGCAAGATTGTGCAGTCGACTGCGTAGACAACGGAGTCGACGCCTTGAATATGATCCACAAATATCATTACAAAGTCGCTTTTATTGATCTGAATATGCCTGTTATGAACGGAATTGAACTGGTAAGATTGCTCAGACAAGAAAACAATGATATTCAACTGATCGCAATTAGTGCCTATGCCGATCGACGGACAATCAGAGAAGCAATCGATGCCGGTTTCGATCATTATCTAACGAAGCCTATCGATACCAACCAATTAAACCAACTAATCCACTGTTTCGATTATGACTAGATTAAAGTTTTTTTTATTTTTACTGATCGCAATTTTTAAGTCGCATTCGGTATATGCGGAGGAGTGGCCGACAATTGAGCTCTCCGGTATCGATCTGACTACAGTAAAACGCATTCAAATCAAGGAAGATCCGGTTTATAAAACCTCTAAAGAATACGAAGCGATTCCATTAGCGCAAGTTTTGAGTCGTTTTCCTGAAGCCGATCGAGCAGCTAAGGATAGGGTGGTCGTGTTTACAGCCAAAGATGGATACAGCGTTTCTATGGCGTTGGCGGACGCAATGTCGGAGCAAGGCTTTATTGCGTTTGAAGATAGCGAAGCGCCTTCGGGGCAAAAATGGCTGACTTTCAAATTCGGCAAAGAAACCACAACGCCGGCGCCGTTTTATTTAGTTTGGCCTAAGCAAGGGCTAGACAAATGGCGCTTTCCATGGCCGTTCCAATTGGCATCGATTTCGTTGCAGCCGACATCGACTTATTTTGGTGCAGCGGCGCCGGCCAAAATAACAGATGATATTCGTACCGGGTTCAATTTGTTTTCGACTTATTGCATTCGTTGCCATTCGGTTAATTTGTCCGGCGGTCAAGTCGGGCCGGAACTCAATATTCCGAAAAATATTACCGAATATTTTATCGAGGCGGAGTTGGCCGGTTTTATTCTTAATGCGCCAGCTTACCGGTCGGGTACTAAAATGCCGTCTTTTGAAAAGATTCTTGATCGGCAACAAGCAAAGGCGATCGTTACTTATCTAAAACATATGAAAAATGAAAAATCCGATACAAAATGAGTCATAGGTAAATTTATTTACCACAATTTTCATGGAAAAAAGCATTGTTTATAGTTTTCCCTATTTGACTAAGCATCTATTTCCTTTTGATTGAAAAACCGTCTAAGAATAAAAGGTATGAAATGTGTCTATCGAGAACTCCAGCCCCTAAATTATCGAAATTCGATCCAGCACTAAAAGGTCCACGAACCGATTCCACATAAGCATCGCGATAGCGACACAAAACCTTATTAAGGAATATTATTTTTTCTGTCGTGTTTTAATGCGTTTGCCCTGCGAGCCACCCCCATAGCTTCGTAAAGTTATCCATTTTTTGAATATAAAGGGAGTAATAAAAGGCAAATTTATTGCCCAATTTTTTATCATAGTACTTGCGTAGATTGTTGCGACAAGAGTTCGGCAAATTGGCCTGCCGTTACCGGATGACGGAAGTAGTAGCCTTGAAACCCTGTACAGCCCTTACTCTTCAGAAATGCCAATTGCTCGGCCGTTTCCACACCTTCGGCAATCATCGTCAAGCCTAAATGTTTAGCCATGTCGATCATTGTTTCGACGATGATCGCATCGTTCGGGTCGGTGGAAATGTCGCGAACAAAACTTTTGTCTATCTTCAATTGATTCAGCGGAAGTTGTTTCAAGTAAGCAAGCGAGGAATAGCCGGTGCCGAAGTCGTCAATCGAAATCGATAGGCCCAGCGCTTTCAAGGCTTTCATTTTTTCAATGGTATCTTCGATGTTAACGATAACAACGTGTTCGGTTAATTCTATCTCTAAGCAATCGGGAGTAATGCCGCTAACGCTCAGTGAATGTTCTATTTGATCGACAAAGTCGCTTTGCCTGAATTGATTCGAGCTAACATTAATTGCAATACGCGGCACAATTAAACCCTTTTGTTGCCATGATTGGATTTGCAGGCACGCTTCCATGATCACCCAACGCCCTAACTGTAAAATTAAGCGAGATTCTTCGGCAATTTTGATGAACTCAACGGGTGAGATCAAGCCTTTTTGGGGATGTTGCCATCTGATTAATGCTTCGGCTCCTATTATCTCGTTTTTGTCATTAAACTGGGCTTGGTAATTCAAAACAAATTGACCTTGATCGATCGCTTCTAAAAGCTCGTTTTCCATCTTAATGCGCAGATCGGCAGCTTCTTGCATGCTCGGATGAAAAAAGCTGATGCTGTTACGGCCGGAAGCTTTCGATCGATACATCGCCGTATCGGCTTGTTGCAGAATCCGGTCGGGATTATCGTCATTATCCGGAAACAAGGTTATACCGATGCTGGGCGAGAGTTGATGTTGGAATGCATCGAGTAGAAACGGTTCGTTTATTTTGGCATTAATTTTTTCGGCGACCGTTAGTGCGTGATCGGCTGCTTCCGATAAGTTTTTAGCATTGCAGTTGATCAGAACGATAAATTCGTCGCCGCCTAAGCGGGCGGCGGTATCTTCATCTCGCACAACCGATTCCAAGCGGTTGGCTACTTGAATAAGTAATTCGTCGCCGACATGATGGCCTAGCGAGTCATTCAAAAATTTAAAATGGTCCAGATCCATGAATATCACTGCGCCGAAATGGCCATGTCGTTTGGCGACAGCGATTTCTTTATCGAGACGATTGATCAACAAGCGACGATTCGGCAAGTTGGTTAAGGGATCGTAGAAGGCCAGATTGTGGATGCGTGATTCATTTTCTTTTTTTTCGGTGATATCGGAAAAAATTGACACGAAATGGCTAATTTCGCCAGCTTCGTTTTTAACGGCGGTAACTGTCTGCCATTCCGGATAAACTTCTCCATTCTTTCGACGATTCCAGATCTCGCCTTCGTACTGTCCTTGGCAAGCTAATTGCTTCCAAAACTCATCGAAACAATCGCGATTATGGTGTCTGGATCTTAAAACCGAGGGAATTTTACCAATGACTTCTTCGCTGGAATAACCGGTGATTTCAGTGTACGCGTTATTGACCCTTAAAATCCTGCCTTTGTTATCGGTAATCATGATGCCTTCCTGGGTTTGGAAGGCGGTTGCGGCTAAGCGTAATTGTTCTTCGTTGAGTCGTAGTTTTCGATTGCTTTGGTTTAGATCGTGCGTACGCCTTTCGACTTCGACCAGGATTAACTCGGTTTGTCCTGTGACAATCAAAAAACCGATACCCATTAAGCTGGTCAGCAGCATACCGCCGGCTAAAATACCCCAAACCGGCCAGGAATAATAATTTCCAAGAAAACCTAAATCGGGCGAAACTTGAATGAACCAGGATTGCCCGCCGATATTGAGCGGTTTTAACGTGGTGATGGCAAACGGATCCGGAATGGCGCGCTTAGGCTCTAACGGAAACAACCATTGTTGTTGACCGTCGGATGTTTTTTCGAAAAGCCTAATATCGATATATTCAACGCTTTTTCGAAGTAAGGCGTCTTCAATAAAACGCTCGATATCGAAAGCCTCGATAATATAGCCTTTTAAGGTCTGATCGGTCTCGAAAAAAGGCGTATAGATAAAAAACTGCTTGGAACTGTTACCAAATGACAATATTTTAGAGCTTCGATCGGTTGTTGCTTGAGGCTCCAGCGCTAACACGATTTCTTGGTGGCGTTTTTCCGAGATAGGATGGATGTCATCGAAATACTTTTTAGTCGAATACTTGATCGTCCATGCCGTTTTATCTTGATTTGCTTTTGAAGCTTCTAGCCATTCAATATAAGGAACGCCTGGATAAGTGTTGAAAACCCAATCCGAAAAAATTTGTAACGATTGGTAATCAATCGTATCGTTCGAACCGATTAATGAGTGGTAAAGCGACAAGGTATTTGCATGGGTCTTGTAATTGTCTTCTAAAGCGTATTGTATCGTTTCCGCCTTGCTTTCGATGATTTCCTGTAGGCGTAAGCCTTCTCGTTGATGAGCCAATAAGTAAGAAATTGCGACAAGGGCTAAACCTACTATCAAGGCTGTGCATAACGGTAACCAGCGTTTCGTACGGCTTTGTAAGGAAGGTTCAAAAATCGTCAAGAATAAAGGCGTGAAAACCACGATACCGATGCAATCTCCGAGCCACCAGGTTAAGAATCCGAACCCGAAATCCGATTCGACGATGACACCGGTTTCAATCAATGCATAAACGCTTAGTAACGCCGGTATCAATGTGGCTACCGGACCGGATAAGAGAAAAAACAGCATGATTTCTTTGGCGGAAATCAAAGGGTTCGGGTAGCCTACGATTTTTTTTACTAAAAAGGCTCCGGTCCAAGCCCTAAGCACGCTGTTTACCGGTGAACTGAGAAAAATCAAGAGTTGGCCGGGGGATTGCCATAAAGTCATGAAATCGTAGACTTCATAATGGATGGCTAATTCAGCCAAAAAAATAGCCGGTAATACTTTGTTTCCCCAGAGTAAAGTTGACGCAAAGCCGATACCGGCCGGTGGCCAGATTGCTGTTGCGTAACTGGGCGGCAAGGACAGCGGTAATGCCAATTGTCCCGCAAAATAAAACAGTAAAGCCGTTAATGCAATCCGACTCAAAGTCGAGTTAACGGAGGTTCTATGATTCAAGGTGAGTTGTCCTTCGCTTTATTGTGATTCGATCGTCGGTAAACAATCTATGCTGAATGTTATCAGAAAACCGGATGTCGATGATGTGATGACTTTGGCGGTGTTTATACTTCGTGCGGCCACATTTGCGGCTTTCTGACGCGCTCTTTTGTCCGATAGCGGCGTGGCAAAAACAGTTACATAGCTTGCTATGCGCCTGTTTTCGCGCCTTGCTCTCGAACAAAATAGCCTTGCCATAAAATCCGCAAACATGACCGCGCGAAGTATAATCGGTAAAATAGGCATTTTAACATTTTAATCATAGACAATGCGCACCTCTCAATTCCCCCTCAATACCGTCAAAGAAACGCCTTCGGATGCCGAAATCGCCAGTCATAAGCTCATGATTCGAGCAGGCTTAATTCGCAAATTAGCCGCCGGTCTTTATACCTGGTTACCGCTAGGGCTTAGAGTCATGCGAAAAGTCGAAAAAATTACCCGCGAGGAGATGGAAAAAGCCGGCGCATTAGAAGTCTTGATGCCGGCCCTGCAACCCGCCGAGTTGTGGCAGGAGACAGGTCGTTGGGAACAGTATGGACCCGAACTGGCCCGCTTACAAGACCGCCACCAACGCGATTTTTGTCTGGGGCCGACGCATGAGGAAATCATTACCGATTTGGCGAGGCATGAGATTAAAAGTTATAAGCAGTTGCCGATTACCTATTATCAAATCCAAACCAAATTCCGGGACGAAATACGGCCACGATTCGGCGTGATGCGTTCGCGCGAATTCGTCATGAAGGATGCTTACTCTTTCCATCTCGATCAGGAATCCCTTCAAGAGACCTATCAAGTCATGTATCAGGCCTACAGCAATATCTTCAACCGCTTCGGTTTGCAATATAGGGCTGTGATTGCCGACTCCGGATCGATCGGCGGTGCGGTATCGCACGAATTTCATGTATTGGCCGAATCCGGAGAGGATGCGATTGCCTTTTCGACTAAAAGCGATTATGCCGCAAACATCGAAAAAGCCGAGGCGTTAATGCCCGCAGGCGACAGGGGGCCGGCTACCGAATCTCTCAATCTAGTGGACACTCCGGATCAACATTCGATAGAAGAAGTCAGTGCTTTTTTCGGGATTGCCAAATCCTGCTGCCTAAAAACTTTGATCGTCAAAGGCGAAGAAGACGAGTTAGTCGCTTTGTTATTACGAGGCGATCATGAATTGAATGCGATCAAGGCCGAAAAAATTTCCGGTATCGCAGCTCCCTTGCAATTAGCCGACGAAGAGCAAGTGCTGTCTGTTTGTAATGCAAAGCCCGGCTCGGTCGGTCCTTTCGGTCTGAAAATTAAAATCATTGCGGATCGTAGTGTCGTCTCGATGTCCGATTTTGTATGCGGAGCCAATCAAGACGGCAAGCATTACCGCGGCGTGAATTGGCAGCGGGATATTCCTTTGCCTGAACAAATCGAGGATTTACGCCTCGTGGTCGAAGGCGATCCGAGCCCGGACGGACAGGGCACGATTACGATTGCTCGAGGTATCGAGGTAGGTCATATTTTTCAACTGGGTACGAAATACAGTTCGGCGATGAAAGCCGACATCATCAACGAAGGCGGTAAGAATCAGACAATGATCATGGGGTGTTACGGCATCGGTATTTCGCGGATTGTTGCGGCGGCGATCGAGCAGAACCATGACGATAATGGCATCATCTGGCCGGCTCAATTGGCTCCGTTCCAAGTGGCCTTGTGTCCGATGAATATGCATAAATCGGAACGTTTGCGTACGGCAGTCGAAAAATTGTATCGAGAACTGCTCGACGCCGGAATCGAGGTGTTATTTGACGATCGAAAAGTCCGAGCCGGCTTCATGTTTTCCGATATGGAATTGATCGGTATTCCGCATCGTGTCGTAATCGGCGACCGCAGTCTCGACTCCGGCATGATCGAATACCGGGCTCGGACTGCGAGTGAAAGCCAAGAATTGCCGATGACTGAATTAATACCTTTTTTGTTGCAACAATTGAGTTGATGATTCGCTACGAATAGCGGTGATTCTGAAATTGAGCATTATCGCTGCATTTAGAGCGTGCGGCGTACTAAATGCAAAAATCTTCGCCCAGTACTAATGATCAAAATGTGAAATAACTAACATAAATTAAAGGTTTTGGTAAATATCGAATCCAAAGTGTGAATTCGTCACAAAAAAGCAGCATGGACTCAGGTTAGTCTGTGCTGAACATTTTTTAAGGATGAGTTCAAATGAAATTTTTACCGAGACCGATCATTTGCGAACGCTGTGGCGATGAGATTTTGCCATCGGAACAAAGCCGGCCCGACGATTGCATTTGTCCTTGGTGCCGGCATATGATGATGGAAGCAAGCGAAATTCATCAAAAAACCAAAAGAAAGCGTTCCCCTCACTTAATCTTGCTTAATCATCGCAACTGAACCCCCCAGCAAAGTTAATAGCTCCAAGACGTTATTTATAACGAAACCCTTAGGGCTTCGATGGCGGAGCCTTTCGGAAATTGACAGATATCCTTTTTCTGCTTTAGAGTGCCGCTCTGACCGAATGCTATTGTGTGATAAATAATATAACTAATCAGGAGCGCATAAAATGGCAAAACCATTGATTCAATTGGCACTAGATTCTTTGGATTTCGACAAAACCCTTGAACTTGCTTCGCAAGCGGCACCTTATGTCGATATCATTGAAATCGGTACACCCTGTATCAAGTTCAACGGGCTTGAATTGGTCAAGGAAATTAAACGCAGATTCCCCGATAAGTTGTTACTGGTCGATCTTAAAACGATGGATGCCGGTGAATACGAAGCCAGTCCATTCTATGAAGCCGGTGCGGATATCTGCACGGTACTTGGAACATCGGGAATTTCAACTATTAAAGGCGTTATTAACGCGGCAAAAAAATATAATGCCGAAGTTCAAGTCGATTTGATTAATGTCGAGGATAAAGCGAGTTGTGCTGCGGAAGCCGTGGCGGCCGGTGTGCAAATTATCGGCATTCATACCGGCATCGATGCCCAGGCGGCCGGTCATACACCCTTTACGGATTTACAAGATTTATTGCGCTTAGGGCTCAATACTCGAGTATCTGTTGCCGGCGGTATCAAGCCCGAAACTGTACGCGATGTTGTTAAAGCCGGAGTTGACATAATTGTCGTAGGCGGCGCAATTACAGGCGCGCCATCTCCAGCCAATGCCGCTAGAAAAATTCAACGCTTGGTCAATAGCAAGGGCACGCATCGTGAATTTGTCGTCGATAAGATTTCGGATGTCTTATATGTAACCGATGATTCTTATGATAGAAAACTAACGAGCATGCTCGATCAGGCGCGCCGAATTTTTGTTTCAGGTGCGGGACGGTCGGGCTTGATTGGCCGCTTTTTTGCCATGCGGTTGATGCATAGCGGTTACGATACCAGTGTGGTCGGCGAAATCGTTACCCCCAGCATCAAGCAAGGCGATTTGCTGATTATTATTTCCGGCTCCGGCGAAACCGAACAACTCGTTGCCTTTACTAAGCGGGCACGGGATATCGGCGCACAAATTGTGCTGATTTCAGCGAAAAACGAGTCGACAATCGGCGACATGGCCGATGCCGTGTTTAGAGTCGGTAGCCCGGAACAGTATGGCAAGGTTGTCGGTATGCCGATGGGTACGGTTTTCGAACTTTCAACTTTGGCATTTTTGGAAGCGACCATCTCTCATGTCATCCACGAAAAAGGCATTCCGGAGGAAGAAATGAGATCGAGACATGCGAACCTAGAATAAGTTTCGTCGAGTAACGTCTACCGAGATTGCGGCATACGGAAGTGCCTATCGTGGCATATCCGAACTTGGGGTTCCGATTAGGTATGCTCATCGTAGATCAAAATTCGGCACCTGGGTGACCATCAAAGGCCCGGCACCTAAATCCAGCACCTAAATTCCATAGGTCTTTGGCAATGATTCAAAATCATGGCTTATTTAGTTGCTGGATGAATTATCCAAGATAATTAACCATAGACAATGGGCAATGGAATTTAGGTGCTGGGCCTACCAAGCGAGTTCCCGACTCCTCAGCAAAGCTCATAGTTCCAGGGCGTTATTTATCACGAAATCCTTAGCAGCGGGGACCTGTACTAAAGCTTGAGGCGTATAGCTCCAAACCCCCTGCTTTACGATTGTCTTGGAATCGTCTATTCCTTTTATCCCATATTATTAAGACGCGCTTTAGCGCATCCCTTCCTTAGCTTTGGTTTCTCAAGGCTAATTTCAAACAGACTGCTCAAGCAACCGTTGTTATAATAGCCGGCATTGTGTGTCGGTCAAAGATGTTGATCGGTACTTCGCAGTGTAAGGCTGTTAAATTTCGATTAGCCATTCTTTATAGTTTCGATAGCGTACTTTATTCAGGAGATAAGTGTTTTGGCACAAATGCAGGATATTACCAGCCCAATGACATTGCTGGAAAAACGAGCAACCGGTTCATTGGCGGGCATTTACGCATTAAGGATGTTAGGATTGTTTATGATTATGCCGGTGTTACCGTTGTTTGCCGAGCATTTGGAAGGATCCACGCCGCTTTTAATCGGATTATCGGTTAGTATTTATGGATTAAGTCAGGCATTATTGCAAATCCCTTTCGGGCTAATGTCCGACCGCTTTGGGCGAAAAAAATTAATTATCCTGGGCTTATTGTTGTTTGCAGCCGGCAGCGTGCTTTCGGCGATGTCGACGACGATTTACGGCGTGTTATTCGGCAGGGCGTTGCAAGGTTCAGGAGCCATCGCAGCAGTCATTATGGCCTTGGTCGCCGATTTGACCCAGGAGGTCCATAGGACGAAAGCGATGGCCTTGATTGGTATCAGTATCGGCGTTTCGTTCGGCATCGCGATCTCTATTGGACCTGTCCTTGCCGGTTATGTCGGTGTTGAGGGTATCTTCTGGTTGACGGCGCTGCTCTCGTTAGCGGCAATAGTCGTCATCGTTTATATCGTTCCGAACCCGATACAATCAAAAGTTCACCGCGATGCCGAACTGATTCCGGGCCAGATAAAGCATGTGTTAAAAAATGCCGAGCTGCTAAGATTCAATTACGGTATCTTTATTCTGCATTTGATATTAACGGCCAGTTTTATTGCCATTCCACTATTGATGAGGGATGCCGGATTAGGCGGCAGTCAACATGGACAAGTCTATTTGCCTGTGTTTATCGTTTCTTTATTGGCCGCAGTACCTTTTATTATTTTGGCTGAAAAAAAGCGTAAAATGAAACCCGTTTTTATCGGTGCGATTGCTGTTATCGTTGTATCTGAATTAGGTTTACAGTACTTTCATCAAAGTTTGACCGGGATCATTGTTTTTCTTTGGTTGTTTTTTTGCGGTTTCAATTTGCTCGAAGCCACGTTACCTTCATTGGTTTCCAAAACCGCACCGGGTGACATGAAAGGAACGGCTATGGGTTTTTATTCAACTTCTCAATTTTTAGGGGCTTTTTTAGGTGGTGCGCTTGGAGGCTGGAGTTATGGCGAATTCGGAGGTAGCGCTGTTTTTATCATGAGTGCTGTAGCGGGAGCGAGTTGGTTGGTAGTATCTTTTACAATGAAACCGCCGCGTTATCTTGCCAATATGCTGATTTCCATTAGCAATCTTACCCGAATTCAAGCCGAGCAACTCACTGAAGAGATCCTCAGGGTTACCGGAGTTGAGGAAGTTAAGCTGCATTTCGGCGAAGGGGTTGTTTATCTAAAAGTCGATAATCGGTTATTGGATAAGGAACGTTTACAGTATTCGATAACTCAGTTCGATTCCTGATAATGTAAACGATTTTTTGCTATTTTATGACGTATCCTAAATTTTTAAATGGGTCACGGATTCGCTTAAGGATCTCGCGATCAATGATTTCCTCAAGCTATGGGCTTTGTCGGAAAATCCATCACACAGAAATATTCCGGTACTAAATGCTTCCTGATGAGCCGTTAGGTTGATTTATCGGGGTTACTCATGGAAAGCTACCCTTGAGAGTTTATATAGGGTGTTGAAATTTACCGATTCTCATGTCGGATAGAATGACTGCTTTATGGATTTTGAGAAAATAACTAGGACTTTATAGCCTATGATTATCAACAAATTCGTAACTATTCAGCCCCCGGCAATTATCGTTCTCACGCTGGAGCGTGGGAACGATAGCGGGATGTGAATAATTACACAAATTCCAAGATAGCTTGAGCGCCGTTGGGTGCGCATCGCGCATCTTTCAAAAATATTTTGAGTTTAAAAAGCGGGAATACGGCAATTAGCTAAAAGCAGCTTTTTTCGACAGCCTAGAGTTTTATATTTTTTGATCAATCGTTTTTCGGAGAAAACATGCTAAACAAAGTAACATTAATCGGCAACCTCGGGGCCGACCCCGAAGTTCGCTATATGCCTAGTGGCGAAGCGGTAACAAATATCAGTCTAGCCACGACGATGCGCTGGAAAGATAGACAAACCGGCGAGCGGAAAGAGTCTACCGAATGGCATCGCGTGGTTTTTTTTAGAAGACTCGCCGAAGTTGCCGGCGAATATTTAAAAAAAGGCAGTCAGGTCTATGTTGAAGGCCGCTTGCAAACGCGAAAATGGCAAGGTCAAGACGGACAAGACCGTTACACGACAGAAATCGTTGCTAACGAAATGCACATGCTGGGAAGCCGAAGCGGCGGCACCGCCAATTATTCCGATAATCAAGGTGCTTATTCGTCACAGAGCACAGCTCCAGCACAATCTAGACCTCAATCTACACCCTCAAACTCAGCGCCACCGCCTTACGACGATTTTGATGACGATATCCCGTTTTGAATCATTGAGGGCAAATTTTTGTATTCAATCTCGTGACTTTCGCGGATACCCCAGCGTCGAATTTTGATCTGCGATGGTATAAAAGCGGGCGACTCAAATGAGTTTGCTCAATGTTCTGATTGATTATCCATTATTACGAAGAGGTTAAATGTGGATATAGCGTCGTTAATCGGCTTTTTATTGGGCATAGGGATTATTACGGCCGCCATTGCTACCGGCGGCGATGTTATGTTGTTTGTAAATCTGCCCTCCATATTAATCGTCATAGGCGGTACTTTCGGCGTATCGTTGATGCGTATCCCGATATCCGATTTTTTAAGGTCCTTCGGTGTTTTAGGGAAAGCTTTTTTAAATAAAAGGGAAGACCCTGCTGTGTTGATCGAAGAAGCCGTAAGGCTTTCCGATGTCGCTCGAAAAAACGGTCTACTAGCCTTGGAAAATGAGGCTATTGAGAACGAATTTATGAGAAAGGGTATCAATCTATGTGTCGACGGGCATGATCCTGCTTTCGTAAAAAAAATGCTGTCTCAAGAAATTAACCAAATGATATCGCGTAACGAAGTAGGGCAAGATATGTGGAAAGGGGTCGGCGATTTAGCGCCGGCAATGGGTATGATCGGAACATTGGTCGGTTTAGTGCAAATGCTTGCAAATATGTCTGATCCGTCGAGTATCGGTCCTGCGATGGCCGTTGCCTTGCTGACGACACTTTATGGTGCATTAGTAGCAAACTGTTTTGCACTTCCGATCGTCGACAAACTATCTAAGGTCATGCTTTATGAAAAAACCAACAAAGAGCTTATTTTAGAAACGATTTCCGGTATTCAAGAGGGTATGAACCCTAAGGTTCTCGAGTCTTTGTTGAATTCCTATATATCCGATAAAAAGCGAAAAACCGATAATGAATAGGTGAAAAATGGCTGACGAATGCCCTAAATGCCCCCCGGTCGGAGCACCCGCATGGTTGGCGACCTTTGCCGACTTAATGTCGCTGCTGATGTGTTTCTTTGTGTTGTTGTTATCATTTGCGACCATGGATACCATCAAGTTTAAAAAAATGGCCGATTCGATGATCAATGCTTTTGGCGTACAGAAGGATGTTCCGGCATACGATATTCCAATGGGGACCAGTATTATCGCCCAGCATTTTTCGCCGGCACCGACCGAGCCCACTCCGCTAGAGGAAGTCAAGCAGACGACTATGCAAGACTCGCCGAACTTGGAAGCGGCAAAAAAACAGTTAATGGAATTGACACAGGCTGAAATTGAGGAGCAGGCAGAAAAAATCAGAGAAGATTTAAAAGAGGAAATCAAGATGGGTTTGGTTTCGGTGGAAACGGAAAATCTGAAAATCATTATTCGCATTAGCGAAAAAGGATCGTTTCCATCCGGTAGTGCGGTGCTCAATACCGGATTTGAGCCCGTATTGACTAAAATTACCGCATCGGTTAACGAGTCGCCCGGGAAAGTTCTGGTGTCGGGGCATTCTGACGACAGGCCGATTAGAACGCAGATGTATCGATCGAATTGGGAATTGTCTGCTTCTCGTGCCGTAACCGTTTCTCATTTCATGCTAGACCAACCGAGAACAGAACCGTCACGATTCGTCATTCAAGGTTATGCCGATACCCGTCCGTTAGTGCCTAACGATTCTCCTGCAAACCGGGCGCTTAATCGAAGAGTCGAGATCGTTATCGTGCAAGTAGAACCAGGCGCCGAAGAAGCAGGCCAAGAGTTTGTCGAGTAATATTGGGGGTGGCGAAGGCGATGCATCCAAAAAATATATTTCATTTCCAGGAAATTTAAATGAATCGGGATAAAGATAGACGGCGTTTTTTTCGCATTGATGATCAGGTTAATCTTTACTATAAAAAAGTAGATGAAGCGACTGCCACGCCAGCTAGTCATATGAGCGATAACGTATTGGGCAACTGTTCGTTGTCCGCCGCTTTGGAATTGATTTCACAAGAATCTCGTATCATGATGCATCGGCTCGATCGGACTATGCCGGATGTGGCCGATTATTTGAAATTAATTGAAAGTAAAATTGATTTGATTTCTCAGGCGATCATGATGCAAGGCACCGATTTTAAAGAGAAGGATACTCGCAATGCTAATTTAAGCGCATCCGGATTGGCTTTCGAATGTGCGGAGGTCTTAGCGGTCGGCGATTATCTGGAAATTAAAATGCTATTGGTTTCATGTATGGCTGTCATTGTCACTTATGGAAGAGTTATTTATTGCAAACCCAAAAAAAATCCTGAAGGCATTTATTCTCATATTATCGGTGTCGATTATATCAATATGAAGGAGCAAGATCGGGAGCTGTTGATTAGGCATGTCGTTAAAAGACAAATGCAAAAACTTCGCGAAAATAAAGAGCCTTAGTATTGACTTTAGGGACTTTCACAAAGTCCTTAATTATTTTGGCGGATAAAACGATAATTCTATTTTTACTGTGCAGTGACAATTACCGATCAACAAAAAAAAATCCTGGAGCTTCTTGCCGATGGCGAATTTCATTCAGGCCCCGTTTTAGCCGATATTCTCGGTGTTAGCAGATCGGCGGTTTGGAAACAGTTACACAACTTAACCGAACTAGGCTTGGAGCCCATCGCAGTAAGCGGCAAGGGCTACCGCCTGAAACGGCCGATCGAATTTTTAAGCAGTGAAAAAATCGAATCCGTGTTAATGGATAATGTTCGTTTAAACATTTCGGATTTAAACATCCATGACCGGCTTGACTCAACGAATAACCATTTGATCAACCTTGCTAAAAGCGCAGCCCGGTCCGGAACGGTTTGTTTGGCTGAGTTTCAAACTGCAGGTAAAGGCCGGCGAGGCAGGTCTTGGGTATCGCCGTTCGGTTCAAATATTTACCTATCGCTCTTGTGGCACTTTCACAACGGCCCCTCTGCTATTTCAGGCTTGAGTCTTGCTGTCGGCGTTTCCGTGATCAGGGCCTTGGCATCCTTAGGTTTATCCGGTATCGGTTTAAAATGGCCGAACGATATTTATTGGCAGGAACATAAATTAGGCGGGATACTCATCGAAGTGACCGGAGAGACTCATGGGCCTTGCGCGGCTGTGATCGGTATTGGGTTGAATATTTATATACCGGATCGTGAAGCGGCAATGATCGATCAAGCTTGGATTGATTTAACTCGGATTATGGGAGGGATATCCATTTCGAGAAATCGTTTAGCCGGAACGCTGTTGAATGAATTATTGCCGGTACTTGCCGATTATGAAAACCATGGCTTAACACCTTACTTAGATGAATGGCGAACTTATGATTGCCTGGAAGGGCGTCCTGTCGTTATCTATCATGGCGATTCTGCAATAACAGGCAATGCTGGAGGAATCGACAATAATGGCTTGTTTTGTTTAATGACTGCCGACGGCAAAGCCTGTTGTTTTGCATCCGGCGAAGTAAGTTTTAGCAAGAATTGACCGAATGGACTTATTGGTCGATATAGGTAACTCTCGTGTAAAGTGGGGATATAACGATATTCGTTTAGAACCGGGAGTGCCTGTTATTCATCAAGATAGTGATTTTGAAGTCCGGTTGTTTTCGATTTGGCGAACCTTGCCGAAATCGCCGCAACGTATGGCTATTTCCTGCGTGGCTTCGAAGACCGTTCTAGATCAGGTTAAGACAATTGCTCTAGACTTGTGGCCCTCGTTGTCCATAATCCAAGCTCATTCCGTAGCCGAAGCGTATGGTGTTCGAAATGCTTATGAATTTCCGGAAAAACTGGGCGTGGATCGTTGGTTGTGCCTGATAGCGGCTAGGCATTATTGGTCGGAACCGGTATGTATCGTCGATTGCGGGACAGCCATTACCATTGATGCGATGGACCGAAACGGTTGTCATTTGGGAGGGCTTATCTGTCCGGGTTTAATCCTTATGAAGCAATCTCTGTCAAATGGCACGGCCAATTTACAGTTTTCCGCACAAAGCGGTTTGCCGAACTTGGCTCGAAATACGAGCGATGCTATTGATAATGGCGCCCTTTATGCCGTTATCGGTTTGATCAAGAGCGTGATAGCAGATTTAAACAAGCCTGTTAAGGATGTAGCCGTAAATAACTCCCCCATTTTACAGAGAGATCGGTTGCTTGATTGGCTGGTGTCGGCGGCAGAGAAAGCTGTCGCCAAGCCTACACGAACGTATTCACGGCGTCCTGTTAAGCGAGTTGCCGAACCCTCAAAAAAGGTCATAGTTCCAGGGTGTTATTTATCACAAAATCCTAAGTTAGTTTTAACCGGTGGAGACGCGGGCGATATTGCCCCTCATCTTGATAATGTATCTTGTGTTGTACCGGACTTGGTCTTAAAAGGCTTGTCATTGATTCTCGCGGAATAAGCTATGAAACTATTGGCCTTATTGCTAATAATACTCAATATCACTTTTTTTTTATGGCAATATCATTCCGGCGCTATTTCATTGGAGCGTGATGTTCTCATCGATACAGCGGACACAGGACAGCAAATTACCTTAATTTCGGAACTAAACGACTCATCGAGCCTTAAGCAAGCGCGATCCGGGTTATTATGGTGTGCTGCCGGTACGGCGATTGAACAATCGATTCGCAGTGCTATATTCGTTTCAGATTTTAGTTTAGCGCCTTCTTCGGGGGCAAGATCCGATTTGCTTCTAGCCGAATGGCTCGATGTGCATTTCGTTTCACATCAAATGTCTCCAACGCGGCCAAAAGAATCACCCTCCATTATCGCTTCCAACGATGCCTCGATAGCCTTGACTAAGGAAACTCCAACACCCCCAAAAACCAATATTTCGGATGAAACTAATCGTCATGCCAGCCAAGTGATTGAGCGAACAGAAATTGACGCCGCAAACGGTCTGCTTGTTAAAAAACAAGAAATTCTGCCCAAAAAAAATAAGGTCGACTCTAGTATGTGTTATGAGGCCGGGCCGTTTGATACGATGCAGCAATTTTACAGCTGGCGAAAACAGACGGGCATCAATTCCGCTTCGATCAAATCTGTGAGAAGGGAAGAGCAAAAGATTAGCGATTACATGGTGTACTTGCCGGCCGGTGAAACTTATGAACAATCATTGGCAAATGTTGAACTTTTGAAACAAAAAGGAATTACCGATTATTGGCTGTTCCGGAAAGGCGAAGTTAAAGGAGATATTTCATTAGGTGTTTTTTCTAGCGAAATTAGAGCGGAGACTTATAAAAAACAATTGGCAACCAAAAATCTGGACGCTTTAATTAAACCTCGCTATAAAAAAGCTCAACGAATTTACGCTCATATTCATATCAAACAGGAATACGAAGACAATTTGATTATCATCCGCGACCGATGGCAGAAAACGCATCCTGACTTTGCCATCAAGGTCAATAACAGCTGTGTTTTTAATTGAAAAAAGCGCTTTAGCCCCCTGCTTCTACCATAGAAAATTGTAAAGGAATCAACATTCCTTCTAGCGATAATCGCAGGATCATAGAGCCGCAGATCATATTTCGTTAGCAATCGGGCTTTAACTGAGCTTGATACAGCGTTAGAATAGCCCTTCTAAAATTATTGTGATAGTTAAGGTAAAGTTAAGGATTTAATTTATTGACTTTAATCATTACGAATAATACCTATAATTAAATCGTACCGATTTATTCTCCTGATTAATTATCGCTTGCACATGAAAAAAATGTTTAAAAATTTGTTCGCTGTAATCGCCATGGTTACGTTAATGTTCACGGTATTTTCCGTAAACGCGTCAGGAAAAAACTTATCTCTAAAGTCATCGGCAGCGATTGTCATGGATCAAGAAACGGGAATGATTCTTTACGAAAAAAAATCGCAAAATGTCATGCCTATCGCTTCCATTACCAAATTGATGACGGCAATGGTGTTGCTTGATTCCAAGCCTAACTTAAATAAATCCATTACGATTTCGAAACAGGATATCGACACATTACGTCACAGTCGTTCGCGTTTACCTGTGGGAACAAAATTAACACTAAAGGAAATGATGAGGTTGGCGCTGATGTCGTCCGATAACCGTGCGGCTTCCGCTTTATCCCGGTCCTATCCCGGCGGTAAACCCGCTTTCGTCAAGGCCATGAATCGTAAGGCGCGAGCTCTCGGATTAAAAAAAACTCGTTTTCGCGATCCTACCGGTTTGTATACTGAGAATAAGTCAACAGCGAGGGATTTAGCCAAGCTTGTCGCCTACGCGACTAAATACCCATTGATTAGAACGATGACGACCACAGAAAGTCATACTCAAAAAGTCGGCAAGCAATTGCTTAAATATAATAATACCAACATTCTGACTAAAAATCCTAATTGGAAAATCGGTCTATCGAAAACCGGTTTTATCAATGAGTCCGGCAAGTGCCTCGTCATGCAAACCTGGATAAATAACAGGCCAACGATCGTTGTATTACTCAATTCATGGGGTCAATTGACGCCGGTTGGCGATTCTAATCGAATCAAAGAATGGATGAGCGGTATTTCGGTGGCCGAGTTACAAAAAAGAGGGTGATTCATCCGCTTCTAATTGTATATGTCGATAAACATTAACGTATTCAAGCGCCTTTTTATAGGCATGTCATTCTGTTTATTGTGTTCTTGTCAGCTTTTGCGCGGGCCGGATACGATATCCTCACTCGAATTTTCACCGATTAGGGAATTTCCTTTATTCGATGGTCAAACAATTATTGGTGTTGCTGCGCAAATAGAAACTGATGAACAAGATTCTTTGCTGGTAATCGGTCGGCATTTCGGTTTGGGGTATGATGAAATAACCCGAGCCAATTCTAACCTAGACCCATGGTTACCGGAGCCGGGCAGTAGAGTACGTTTGCCATTGAGATTCATTATTCCCAAAGCGCCTCGAAAAGGTGTTGTGTTGAATTTAGCGGCTAAGCGACTTTTTTTATACAACAAAAAAAACGGTCATAAAGTGCTGACCTACCCAGTCGGTATCGGCCGGGAAGGATGGGAAACGCCACAAGGCTTGACCCGAATTACTGCGAAAACTGCGAAGCCTAGTTGGACGGTTCCCGAATCGATTCGACGCGAGCATGCCAAAAAAGGCGATCCTTTGCCTAGAGTTGTCCCCGCTGGCCCGAACAATCCGCTTGGGGACTATGCTTTACGATTAGGTTTTCCCGGTTATCTGATCCATGGCACCAATAAACCCTATGGCGTCGGCATGGAAGTAAGTCATGGTTGTGTTCGGCTATATCCTGAAGATATTGCAAAGCTATTTCGGCATGTCACTGTCGGCTCACAGGTCAGGATTGTTAATCAGCCTTTCTTAACCGCATGGGATGGCGACACGCTTTTTTTGCAAGCTTATCCGCCTACGGATAAAGATCCGAAACAAGTCAATCGACTTGTTCAGGACTTGATGGCGCGCTTGCAAAAAATTGAACAAGAATCCGGTCAACCGATCGATTGGGATAAAGTTCAGGCGGCAATCGATCGTTCCGATGGCGTTTTAACACCTATTTTAAATGACGATACAGATGATTTTTATTTGACCATATCGCGTCCCTCGATCAAGTTTAATCGGCCGATTCCCAAGGCAATCGATGCCGATGCATGGAAACTGAGCGTGGCAACATTGCCAAATGAGAAGCAAGCTCGTCAATTCGCAGCCATGCTGAATCATCAAGGTCCTCCAATTCCAGCGCATGCCTTTGCTACAAACGTGATTGCAGGGCCTTTCTCTAGCTCTCAAGATGCGGCTTCGGCAAAAAAACGCTTGCTATCGGAGTTTTCGATTACCTCGCAACTCATGGAGCCCGGTAAAATGGTCGAAATTCCTCAGGCATCTCAAGAAAACACTATTTTTACTAATCTACTGACTTTTTTCGATTGATACCCGTCGGTTAATTCACCCATTTTGATCATTCTTCCCCGTATTTAGAGGATGAGAAGTAGGTTCGTCGAGAAATCCAGCACCACCAACTCCTCATATATACGTTAATATCGGTATCAAGCTAGAAATTAAGATACCAATTGATTGAAATGATGTGACTCATAAAATCTTGAGCAGTGGCTTTATAGATATATTGATTCATATAGCCGATTTCGGTTCTGATGTGCTCATCAAAATTATACCCAATGCCGGCGAAGGCTCGGTTTTGATCGAAACCGTTCACAGATTTCCAATCAGTTTTATTAATGTCGATAAAAACTTCGTTAGTCGCGACCAAGCTAAAGTTAGGTGCAAAAGTCAAAGGCAGTGATATTTTAAACAATTGACGATAACGCCATCCGACATCGTTACCGATTTGCATAAACCGTTGTTCTAATCGGCTACGACTGCTGAATGTTCCGAAAGAAAACGGTTGATTCCATAACAGTTGCTGCCAAATGCGATGTTCATCGAAGGGCTCACTTACAAAGGGTTCTTCGGTCGGTATAAACGCATAACCAAGCCACATAGTCAGTGTTTCACTGAGCGCATAGCCTAAACCGGTTCGCAGCATACCTTGCGAAACTTGCGACGTGTCGTTGCCGAATCGACCCTGGCCCTCCAGCCAATATCGGTACTTTGAAAGATCGGGATCGATTGCATCTAGGCTTCCAATAGCCGTAACAGTGCCCCAAGTTTGAAAATCTTCCTTAGGGCCGGCAATCAGATCATTGCCATGAAAGAAACAGAATACTAATAATAAACTAGATAAACCTAAATAATATTTTTTTAACATTCCTGTATTTACCGTGAGTGATGATGACGCCATATTATGGCGATGATGAAAGTTCATACCCTTTTTGAGTCGAACTTCGGCGCGACACGCTAGAAAATGCCTTAATACGCATCCATCTGGCTCTGATTATACCTTTCGCACTTCAAATTTCGGCAGTGCCTAAGGAGAGGCGCAGGGGGCTGGCAAAGAGTCTACATGGACGTATTCACGGCGTCCTTTGGCGGGCCCCAGTGCCGAATTTTGATCTACGAAGGATATTTTGTTAAGAGTCATTTATTGAACATCGCACGAAGGCATAAAGCAAAAAATTTAGTCCGATAAATAATATTCAATCGTTGAAACGACTCGTATTTTTTTTATATGCGGATTGTTCGTATCGCGAGGTTCGATAGAAAATTGTCCTTGTGACGCTCGTTTAATCTTGCCGAGTTTGCTGCTGGAGTCTTCGGCAAATTTTTCTGCGACTTCACGGGCTTTGGTGGTCGCCTCTTCAATCATCTCAGGTTTTATTTGATTGAGTTGCGTAAATAAGAACTCGGTTCGATTTTGGTAATCCTGCGCCGTAAAGACAATGCCTTTTTTACCCAATTCCAGTAAACCGTTCATAGCGGAACGTACCTGATCCACATTGGTAGAGTAAACTGTGACGGTTTGTATCGCACTGTATCTGAATTCGACTTTTCCGCTATTTTGATAACTTTGCGCAGACTTATCGGTAATGGAGGGAGTTGAGACAGAGACTTCAACTTCAGCAACACCGGTTTTTTTCAGAAAAGCTTTGATCGTTTCTGTGTTTTTTTCAAGAGCCTCGTAAAGTAAGCTAAGCTCGTTATCCGCAACCGTAAATTGAATCGGCCATATCACGATATCAGCAGGAAATTCTCGTTCCGACAATCCTTTAACAGTGACGCTACGTTCAAATTCTTTGAATTTAATCGCGGCATGGCTCAGTAAGTATCCCAACGAGAACAATTGCATATTCTGGCCCAACCTGAACACCCATTCTGGAGCAATCTGAACACCCATTCTGATTCAAGTTGAACACTGATTCTGGTTTCAAGCTGAACACTTTTCTGGATTTTCCAGAATCGGTGTTCAAGTTGCCAGAAT
>JAHJSQ010000166.1 GCA_018830325.1 Gammaproteobacteria bacterium | reverse complement strand
TGTCCGTCAAAGGACGCCGTGAATACATCCCTGTAGGCTCTATGCCAGCTCCATGCTGGCCCCTCACCTAGCGTTAGGTGAGGGGCCGCACACCCTGGCGCCTCCTCAGGCACTGCCGAAATTTGAAGTGCGAAAGGTATACCCAAGCTCCAGCTTGAGTAAGGAATATGCACAAAATAACTTTTACAATTAGTAGACTTTGCGGTGGTTCGGTGACTCGCTTGACAGGACGCCGTGAACCCAGCACCTAAATTATCCAAGATAGTTAAACATAGCCAATGGACTATGGAATTTAGGTGCTGGGTGAATACTTCCATGTAGGCTTGACGACGGCTATCCCTGCCGCCGACAACTGTCAATCGAGCCACCGAAGCCCCTTCCAACAGTTGTCTAAGTTTTTCATGCTCGTTCCTAACCTATTCAGCAAGCTCTAATTTCCCGACAATCAAGAAAAATTGAACAAGCGAGTCAAGGTTGATTGAAAATGTACGGATGTTGTGTCGGTCACAGGAAGCTGTGGAGCTTCCGGGGTTTCTTTCCCAAGATGGAGCTTGGGAAAGAGCGACTATTAACGCGAAGATAGCCTTTAGAAATCGCTATTTCTCATGCTCGTGCACAAACCCAAACATCGACTCGGACCGCGCCGGCTTTTTTTAACGCTCGCGCCAGTTCGGAAACGGTCGTGCCGGTGGTCATCACGTCATCGACGATTGCAATATGATCGAATCTTAGCGGTCCGTTGACGGTAAATGCGTTTTTCATGTTTTTACGCCGTTCTTTGGCCGGCAAGTCGATTTGGTGTGGCGTGTTGCGACTGCGAATGCAACAGTCGAGATCAATTGGTATCGCTAGTTCACGGCTTAGTGTGCGAGCAATTTCGATCGACTGATTAAAGCCGCGTTCCCGGTAACGGCGAGGGTGCAACGGTACCGGTACCAGGCAGTCCGGCATTTCAGCGGATATTTTCAAGTAGTCCGCCATCAACAATCCTAGCAGCCGCGCATTTTTGAATTGGCGGCGGAATTTCAATCCTGAGATTAAAAAACGGATAGCACTTTGATGTTTAAAAGGCGCATGTGTTTCGTCGAAGTCGGGCATGCGTCTTTGACAATCGCCGCACAATACCGGCCCGGTTGGCGCGTGCTCGAAAGGGATGCCGCAGCGGTAACAGCAATACGGGTTAGTGATCAATAGCTCCGCGCAAGGCCCGCAAATATCCCTCGAAGCCTGTCCCGGATTGCCGCATAAAATGCAGGTGGGCGGCAATAAGTAATTCTGTATAATATCGAGCCAGTTGTTTACCATTTTAAAGTTGTCAGGTTGACAAGCAGTGTGTCATTGAAAAAGATCGGTACCGGGTGCAGCTCGAATCCGACAAAAGCCTGATCGATATCGCTCAATTTTTATAATCCGGAGATTAACAGAATGTCAGCAAACCCAGCAATAAGCACGATTCGCCATGACTGGCGCCCTGAGGAGGTCCAAGCCTTATTCGCACTGCCTTTCAACGATTTGATATTTTGCGCCCAATCGATTCATCGCGAACATTTCGATCCGAACGAAATTCAGATTAGCAGCTTATTGAGCATTAAAACCGGATCGTGTTCGGAAGATTGCGCTTATTGCCCGCAAAGCGCCCGTTATGATGCGGATTTGCAGCCGGAAGCGTTAATGCCGGTCGATGACGTGTTGAAGGCAGCGCGGCGCGCGAAAGAAGAAGGCGCTTCTCGGTTTTGCATGGGCGCAGCCTGGCGTCAGCCGAAAGACAAAGATGTCGCGCGTGTTGTCGAAATGATTCAAGGCGTTAAAGCGTTGGGCATGGAAACCTGTGTGACCTTGGGTATGTTGACCGACACTCAAACCGCGACGCTCAAGGAAGCCGGGCTCGATTATTACAATCATAATCTCGATACTTCTGAAGACTATTATTCGGAAATCATCACGACCCGTAGCTATCAAGATCGTCTCGATACCTTAGCGAGGGTTCGGGATGCCGGTATCAATGTCTGTTGCGGCGGTATTGTCGGCATGGGCGAGAGCGAACAGGACAGAGCGAAACTGTTGATCGAATTGGCTAATTTACCGAAGCATCCGGAAAGCGTGCCGATCAACATGCTGGTTCAGGTCGAGGGTACACCGCTGAACGGTACCGAAAAATTGGATCCTATCGTATTCATTAGAACGATCGCGGTCGCGCGTATCCTAATGCCGACTTCCCGCGTGCGTTTGTCGGCCGGCCGTAATGCTATGAGCGACGAAATGCAGGCTCTATGTTTTCTCGCCGGCGCCAATTCGATTTTCTACGGTGAAAAACTGTTAACGACCGACAATCCGATGACCAATCAAGATCTAGCGTTATTCGAACGCTTGGGCGTGCGTTCCGGCGGGTCTTGCCACGTTCAATGATCGGTATTGATTCCGGGCTGGAGGCCGAGCTCGAGCGCCTGGCGCGAGAAGATTTATACCGATCGCGCCGAGTCGTCGAATCCGCTCAAGGCGTCGAATTGCAGTGCGGCGGACGAAAGCTGATCAATTTTTGCAGCAACGATTATCTCGGCTTGGCTAATCATCCGTCGGTCGTCAAGGCTTTTCAAGACGGTGCCGATCGTTACGGCGTCGGCAGCGGCTCCGCGCATTTGATTTGCGGACATAGCCGTGCCCATCATGCCTTGGAAGAAGAGCTTGCGGAGTTTACCGGCCGCGATCGTGCGCTGTTGTTTTCGACCGGGTACATGGCCAATATCGGCGCGATATCGGCGCTGACGGGCAAGGGGGATACGGTTTTCGAAGACCGCTTGAATCATGCCTCGTTACTGGACGGCGGTTTGTTATCGGGCGCGCGCTTCAAACGTTACCGACATGCCGATACGGACGGGTTGCTTGACAGTTTGAGTAGAGCCGAAGGGCGGACGATGATCGTGACTGACGGCGTGTTCAGCATGGATGGAGATTTTGCGCCGCTCGATGTGTTGTCGAAAGTCGCAAATGAACAGGATGCTTGGTTGATGGTCGACGATGCGCACGGTTTGGGCGTGATTGGCGACAAAGGACGGGGAATCGTCGAGCATTTCGGCTTGACGCAACAGCAAGTGCCGATATTAGTCGGAACGCTCGGCAAGGCTTTCGGTACTTTCGGCGCCTTTGTCGCCGGCTCCGAAACGCTGATCGAGACCTTGATTCAAAAGGCTCGAACCTATATCTACACGACCGCATTGCCGCCCGCCGTCGCTGTAGCAACCCGTGCGGCTTTGAACGTTGTTATCGAAGAACAGTGGCGCCGGGAGAAATTAAACGATTTGGTGCGGCGATTTCGCCGAGGCGCCGAACAGCTCGGTTTTCCGTTGATGCCGTCGAATTCGCCGATTCAGCCTATCCTAATCGGCGATAGTTGCAGCGCTGTCGAAATCGGCAAGTGTTTGCTCGATGACGGTTTTTGGGTCGGCGCAATTCGACCGCCTACCGTTCCGCAAGGCAGCGCTCGACTACGCGTGACTATTTCAACGCTCCACGAAGCGCAGCAAATCGATCGTTTGCTCGAATCCTTGGCAAAATCTATATCGCAATGACTATTCATTATCAAATTTACGGCGAAGGCGAGCCAGTCGTCTTGGTTCATGGTTGGGCGATGCATTCAGGCATTTGGCGCGATTTTGCCGAGCAATTGGCGCAAACCCGTCGCGTCGTTTGCGTCGATTTGCCGGGGCACGGCTTAAGCGCCGAAATGCCCGAGTTTACGCTTGAGTCGGTATGCGAGCAGTTGAGCCGAATCGTCGACAGTAAAGCTTGTTGGATCGGTTGGTCGTTGGGCGGGTCGGTGGCTTTGGCAATGGCTAAGTTTTTTCCGGACGCCGTCTCGTCGGTCGTTCTGCTGGCCAGCAATCCTTGTTTTGTCGAAAACGCGGATTGGCCGGGTATGCCGGAAAATCAGCTCGATCTATTCGCCGAGAATCTTTGTGCCGATTGCGAGTCGACGCTGTTACGCTTCTTATCACTGCAAATCAACGGGTTACCTGAGTTTAAGAAATTGTCTAAAAAACTTTCCGCAGCGCTTCGCGAATCCCGCATGCCGACCGCAAAAACGCTGCAGGACGGCTTAGCTGTTTTAAAGCAGGCCGACTTAAGGCCGGCGCTTGCCGAGCTTCGCTTACCGGTCGCGGCGATGTTGGGCGAAAAAGATACTTTGGTTCCGGTTAGGATCGGTGAAGCAATGCAGGCAATTAACCCGGACCTGCATTTGAGCGTGATTAAAAATGCCGGGCATGCGCCGTTTTTATCGCATCGCCCGGAATTGATCGAGAGTCTTAACGAGTTTTTGGCACAACCATGAGCGGGGTATTTGAACTGGATAAGACCAAGCTCAGAGAATCGTTCGGATCGGCGAGTTTGTCTTATGATCGTGTTGCCGGTTTGCAAAGAACGGTTGGCTTAAATCTATTACAAAGAGTGGAACCGGCACGATTGACAGGCACAGTTGTCGATTTGGGCTGCGGTACTGGTTTTTTGACTAAAGCGTTGCTCGATGTCGAAAATATCGAGCGAATTGTTGCGCTCGACATTGCTTTGCCGATGCTGCATGCGGCAAGGCAAAAGCTCGGCGATACAGGCCGTTTGCATTATATTTGCGGCGATGCGGAGAGCCCGCCGTTAAATACGAGCGCGGTCGATACGGTGGTTTCCAATCTTGCCTTGCAATGGTGCCGCGATTTAACGGCGGTTTTCTGCGGTCTGCATCGTATTCTCAAGGCCGATGGCGAATTGGTGTTTTCGACTTTCGGCCCGCAAACGCTCCGCGAGTTAAAAAGGGCATGGGCCGAAGTCGACGACTATCATCATGTCAACGAGTTTTACCGCGAAACTGAAATCAGGCGTTGCCTGGCCGACGCCGGGTTTAAGGAAATAGCGGTGCAATCCGAAATCTGTCGACCGGTTTACGGTTCCGTATTGGATTTAATGAAAGAGCTTAAATCGATGGGTGCGCATAATGTGTCTTCCGGACGCAATAAAAGGCTAACGACAAAACAGGAAATGACAAGCATGATCGAAGCTTATCCGCTTAATGATGCCAATATTGAGGCGACATTTGAGGTTTTTATCGTTTCGGCGAGAGTAGAAAACAATGACTAAAGGGCTATTTATAACCGGCACAGATACTGGTGTCGGAAAAACCTGGGCGACGGTCGCGTTGATGCGTCATTTTAAAAATCAAGGGCATACGGTTATCGGCATGAAGCCGGTCGCCTCGGGTTGTCTCGAAATCGACGGCAAACTGAGAAACGAAGATGCGCTGCTATTACAGCAAAACGCCTCGATACCGGTGCAATACGAATGGGTTAATCCTTACGCCTATCGCATGCCGGTTTCGCCGCATTTGGCTGGAGTAGAGCATCCGCCGGTTTTGGATGATATATGTTCGATTTTTCAAACGTTGCAACAAAATGCCGATATCGTTTTGGTCGAAGGCGTCGGCGGTTGGCAGGTTCCGTTGAATGCCGATTCCGATGTCTCTGATTTGGCGCGCGTACTGGGCTTGCCGATCATCATGGTGGTTGCGATAAGACTAGGTTGTATCAATCATGCAAGATTAACTTATGAGTCGATTGTGCAGTCCGGTCAAGCTTGCGTCGGTTGGATAGCCGTTTGCTCCGATAACAACATGCTGTTGCGCGAGGAAAATATCGCCACGATTCAGGCAATGATCGACACACCTTTGCTAGGAGTATTTCCTTTTATGCCCGAACCCGACTTCGATGAGCTGTCGGCGGCATTCGTGAAAACCCTATAAAAAATATTGAAATTAATTTCCAAATAAACCATAATTCTTTTGCGGTTATTTCGGCATGCAAAATAGTTTGCAATGCAAGGGGAGGGCGAAAGCGCCGCATTCTCATAATTCAAAGCCTTGACGAGTGAAAAGGCTCAAACAAGGCAATCAACACAGGAGAGGAAATTATGGCTTTAATCACTTGGACGGCCGATCAATTCGGCACCAATGTCGGTTTTGCCGACGATGAACATAAAGTTTTGTTCGACAAACTCAATAAACTTTACGATTTAGCGACAGGCGGTGCTGAAAGATCCGCAATCGGCGCGCAACTCGATGATTTGATTGCCTATGTCGTAGGGCATTTCGCGCATGAAGAAAAGGAAATGGAAGCGGCCGGTTTTGCCGGTTTGGCGGCACATAAAGCCGAACACGAGGCCTTGGTGGGGACTTGCGCCGATCTACAAAAAAAATTCCATGCCGGCGAAGCCGATGTAACCGATGAAGTGGGGCAAATGGTTAAGAGTTGGTTGGAAAGTCACATTCCGACTTTCGATAGAGGCTATGCCGCCGTTTTGAGTTAATTGATCACGCTCTTTCCCAAGCTCCAGCTTGGGAAAGACACCCCGGAAGCTCCCCCTTCGACATGCTCAGGGCAAGAGCTTCCTGAGACCGGCACAACCTCCGCACATTCTCAATCAACCCCGACTCGCTCGTTCAATCTTTCTTGATTGTCGGGAAGCTAGAGCTTCCTGAACAGGTTACCCAAGCTGGAGCTTGGGTAACAGCATATTTTAGTTTTTGCGACTACGGCTGGCCCCTGCTCGGATACTTGGCTTCGGCAAGCTGAAGCATCTTGCTAATCAGGAATGGTTAAGAGTTGGTTGGAAAGTCACATTCCGACTTTCGATAGAGGCTATGCTGCCGTTTTGAGTTAATTGATGAAAAAATGAATTGAGGATTTTTCAACAAAGAGTCGGCATCTTTTCCAAGGTTTTCGGTACGGTTGAGGTTTAAATTGACGGTTGAGGTCACTGTCGATGAAGACTGTTAGCCCGAATGGAGTGTGAAAATGAAGACCATTGAAGCCCGTGAAGGAGGAGTCACGGGCTTTTTTGTGTGCGTTAGTTTTAAGGCATTGGCAAAGCACTTCTGGCTTACCGTCGCATCATGGGTTAAAATTCTCGTTTTTTAAAATAGCTATTATAAAAACAGGGAAATTAGTGAATGTTGATTTGCTTTGAACCCCGGCTAAGAGTAGCTGATCAGCGAGAGAAACGTTTCTCTATTTCATTGACCTAGGATAGGGTGCTTGCCGTTAGAAAGCCAAACTGAACAAGTCTTGATTTTAAAACAGACTGGCGCTGATGACGTTACTAAAAATTTATCAATTGCATACAAGAGTTTCTAACTACCACCGGGAGGCTGCTCCGTGAAGAAAACCAAGCAACTGTTCGCAAGCCTGTTCTTGATGTCCTTGGGACTAGGGACTGCACAGGCCGAATATACCCTGAATCTGAGGCAAGGCGTAACTCAGATCAGTCAAGAAGTCTACGATTTGCATATGTTGATTTTATGGATATGCGTGTTAATCGGTATTGCTGTCTTCGGCACAATGTTCTACTCGATTTATCACCATCGCAAATCGAAAGGGCATGTCGCATCTCAATTTCATGAGAGCACCAAAGTCGAAATTATCTGGACGATTATTCCAACTTTGATTTTAATCGGTATGGCGATTCCGGCCACAAAAACGATGCTCGATTTGGACGATGTTCAAGATGCGGATATGTCGATCAAAGTCACCGGTTGGCAATGGAAATGGGAATATGAATACCTGGATAACGGCATTCACTTTTTCAGTAGCCTGGACGAAGCCAGTAATAGAGCGCGACAGCTGGGTTCCGGTATCGATCCAAGATCAGTGCCTCATTACTTGCTTAATGTCGATCATCCGTTAGTTGTTCCGGTCAATACGAAAATCCGCTTTTTATTCACCGCGGCCGATGTGCTGCATTCCTGGTGGGTGCCTGATCTAGGTTGGAAAAAAGATACGGTCCCCGGATTTATAAATGAAGCCTGGACGTATGTCGAAAAACCCGGAACCTACCGCGGGCAGTGCGCCGAACTCTGCGGAAAGGATCATGGTTTTATGCCGATCGTCGTGATCGCGATGGAGCAAGGCGACTACGATGCCTGGGTTGAATCTCAGAAGGCGGGGGCCGAAGTCGAAAAACAACAGGCGGATAAGGAATGGACCGCAGACGAGCTGATAGCCAAAGGCGAAACCGTTTATGCCAATAACTGCGCTTCTTGTCATATGGCCGACGGCGCAGGCATGGAAGGCACATTCCCTGCTTTGACCGGTAGTTCTGTCGTCACGGGCGATATCGATGCTCAAATCGAGTTAATGTATAACGGGAAAGGAATGATGCCGGCATTTGGACAAATGCTGAGCGAAACCGAATTTGCCGCAGTCGTCACCTATACCCGCAATGCCTTAGGTAACTCGGTAGGCGATTCGGTTCAACCCGCTGCGATTAAGTCATTAAAATCATCCGCACCGGCGGATGAAGAGGAAGATGAGGATGATGAAGAGTAATGCTTAACTTTATTCAAATTCTAATCTTTTTAAAATTTATAGAGGTAACAATATGTCTGCGGTAGTAGCTGAACATGACGATCATCACGATCATCACGACCATGGTCCGGAAAAGGGGCTGTTAAGATGGATCATTACCACAAATCACAAGGACATCGGTACATTGTACTTGGTGTTTGCTTTAGCAATGTTTTTTCTAGGCGGCGCGATGGCTTTGGTTATCCGCGCGGAGTTGTTCGAACCGGGCTTGCAATTCGTTGAGCCTCAGTTCTTCAATTCAATGACGACAATGCATGCGTTGATCATGGTATTCGGCGCGGTCATGCCGGCTTTCGTCGGCTTAGCCAACTGGATGATTCCATTAATGATCGGTGCGCCCGATATGGCTTTACCGCGAATGAACAACATGAGTTTCTGGCTGTTAGTGGCCGGTGCGTTGTTATTGGCAAGTACCTTGTTCATGGAAGGCGGCGCTCCGGCTTCCGGCTGGACGCTCTATCCGCCTCTGGTATTGCAAACCGGCGCTGCATTGCCGTTCGCGATCTTCTCGGTGCATTTGCTTGGTATTTCATCGATCATGGGCGCGATCAACATCATTGCTACGATCTTCAATATGCGCGCACCCGGCATGACGCTAATGAAAATGCCGTTGTTCGTTTGGACTTGGCTGATTACTGCGTTTTTATTGATTGCGATCATGCCGGTTTTCGCCGGTGCGGTGACTATGTTGTTGACCGATCGCTTCTTCGATACCAGTTTCTTCGATGCAGCCGGCGGCGGCGATCCTGTCCTTTATCAACACATTTTCTGGTTCTTCGGTCATCCGGAAGTTTATGTAATGATTCTGCCGACTTTCGGTGTCGCTTCGACGATCATTCCGGTTTTCGCGCGTAAGCCGCTGTTCGGTTATAGCTCGATGGTCTATGCGACCGCATCGATTGCATTTTTATCGTTTATCGTTTGGGCTCACCACATGTTTACGGTCGGTATGCCGGTCGCCGGAGAGCTTTATTTCATGTATGCAACGATGCTGATTGCGATTCCGACCGGCGTCAAAGTTTTCAACTGGACCGCGACCATGTGGAAAGGCTCGATGACCTTCGAAACACCGATGCTGTTTTCGATTGCATTCGTCGTGTTGTTTACGATGGGCGGTTTCACCGGCTTGATGATGTCGGTCGCGCCTTCGGATTTCCAATATCACGACACCTATTTCATCGTTGCGCATTTCCATTACACGCTGGTTCCGGCTTCGATCTTCATCTTGATGGCGGCCGCTTATTTCTGGCTGCCGAAATGGACCGGCAACATGTATGACGAGAAATTGGGGCAGTTGCACTTTTGGTTGTCGGCGATTTCGGTCAACGTATTATTCTTCCCTCAGCATTTCTTAGGCTTGGCCGGCATGCCGCGTCGTATCCCTGATTATGCCGTGCAATTCGCCGATTGGAATATGGTATCGAGTATCGGTGCATTCGTATTCGGTTTCAGCCAGTTGTTGTTCTTGTATATTGTTATCAAAACGATCAGAGGCGGTACCGGCGAAGAAGTCACCAGCGAAGTTTGGGAAGATGCATCTAAACACAGCTTGGAATGGACACTGCCTTCTCCATTGCCATACCATACATTCACAACGCCGCCGAAAGAAATACCAACCGAGCATTTCTAAGCGGACTTCGGTTGGTTGTAAACCGTTTCGGTACAGGGATAGACTTTTCTCAGAAACTTTGCCCGCTTGACGGCGGGTAAAGTGGTGGTGATATGAAGACGAAGACAAAGAATATTTTGACAGCAGTTGTGCTGGTCGCTGTCGCGGTCGCGATATACGTTTTTGCGGTTTTAAGAGCTATTTCGCAATGAATGATGATACGAAGCAAAAAAACAGAAAACTGGTTCGCAATTTAGTATTGATTGCAGTGGGCATGTTCGGTTTCGGTTATGTGCTGGTTCCGATTTACGATGTATTTTGCGACATAACGGGTCTCAACGGAAAAACGGCCTCGGTTGCGGCAGCAGAAACGGCACGCGAAGTCGATGAAAGCCGTGAAGTGACTGTTGAATTTGTCACTTCGTTGAACCAAGCCGCGCCGATGGCGTTTCGTGCCGAGACATATAAAATGAAGGTGCATCCCGGACAATACTATACGGTCAATTTTTATGCCGAAAACCTTACCGATAAGCCGATGATTGCCCGGGCGATACCCAGTATTACGCCGGGTCAGGCTGCGGAATTTTTCACAAAGACGCAATGTTTTTGTTTTGACGAACAAAGTTTCGAAGCACATGAATCTAAAACGATGCCGGTTCGTTTCGTCGTAGATCCGAAACTGCCTGAAAAGTACAAAACAATCACGCTTGCATACACATTTTTCGATAACACTGAATTAACAGCAAAAAAGCAAAAATAGGGGAAGGTTATGTCTACAAACGCTTATTACATTCCTCATAAGGCGACCTGGCCGATTATCGGTACGGTTGGTCTTATGATGACTCTGGCAGGATTTGCCAATTTGTTAAATGGCTCCTCGATCGGCCCTGCGATGATGATTATGGGTTTCGTCGTATTTATTATCATGCTGGCCGGCTGGTTTACGCTTCAGTCCGTTGAAAGCGAATCGGGAATGTACAGCACTCAAGTCGGTATTTCCTACCGTATGGGCATGATGTGGTTCATTTTTTCGGAAGTCATGTTCTTTGCCGTATTCTTCGGAACCTTATGGTATACGCGAAACCTTTCAGTGCCTTGGCTTGGCGGTTTCGGCGACGGTCCCGGGCGAGCGACTCATGAAACCTTGTGGCCGGCATTCGAAGCAATGTGGCCGACTAACGGTCCGGGTGAAATCGGCGGCGAATACGAACCGATGGGGGCTTGGGGTTTGCCGTTTTTAAACACATTGATTTTGTTGACGAGCGGCGTTACTTGTACTTGGGCGCATCATGGTTTACTGGCAAAAAACCGCGATCAACTTATTAAAGGTCTGATTGCAACGGTTGCGTTGGGTTTTCTGTTCGTCGGTTTTCAAGCAATAGAATATCACGAAGCTTATACCGAAATGGGCTTGACCTTAGGTTCAGGTATTTACGGGTCGACATTCTTTATGCTAACCGGCTTCCATGGGTTCCACGTTTGTGTCGGTGCGATTATTCTTTCTGTGGTATTGTTCCGCAGCTGGAAAGGTCATTTTAAACCGGAGAATCATTTCGCATTCGAAGCGGCCGCCTGGTACTGGCATTTTGTCGACGTCGTCTGGTTAGGATTATTTGTCTTCGTTTATATGATGTAAGTCGATAACAGGGCATCAAATTAAAGCGCTGCCTGCCAGGTAGCGCTTTTTTTTTGTCGTTCGATTTGAGGGAAGGGGCAAGATGAAAGATGAAAGAGGATCTGTGCGGGACGGGTTATTTAACCCGTCCCCAACGTTTCGGATTGGTTTTGCTGCGGTCGAAGCACTCAGGGTCCCCCGTCAATTATCGTTCCCACGCTCTGCGTGGGAATGCCTGAGTACCGCTCCAGCGGGACGAGACGCTAGAGCGTCTCGGTTATCATTCCTACGTTGGAGCGTGGGAACGGGGCATGAATAATTACTTTCAAATTGGTTTTATTTCGTTCGAAACGCTCAGGACGGGCTTACAAACCCCGTCCTGCTTGAGAGATGGGTTTTATCGGCTTTGTTCCGCATGAGGCGGTTTTTTTGCATGAATGACCGAGCCGATACCTTGAGGTTTCAATAAGCCGAAGGCCATTGCCAGAAACAATAAAACGAATAACACAATTGATAATGAAATTCGGACTGTTAATGCTTTGACGGCTTTATCCGACCGGTCTTCCGGTTTGCGGACAACGATATGATAAAGTGCGGAGCCCAGGCTGATAAGGATTGCAGCAAACGCAATAATGAAGATAGTTTTAATAAGCATAAAAAGTCTAAAAGCGATCGGTGATAATCGGGTATTCTCAACGATTAATCGACGCTTGCCAATAGGACAATCCAAAAACCATGACGATCAAAATCGGTCTTTGTAATCTTAGACTCACATTAATTCCATCAATCGCCTATGTGTTGTTGATGGCCCTACTGATTTCGCTAGGAAATTGGCAATTATCCAGATCTTCGGAAAAAGCCGCCTATCTGGCCGAACAGGAGAAACAAAGCCAATTACCTCCGTTGTCGTTAACATCGGAGTTGCCGACCGATGCCGCGAGTATTCGTTATCGAGCTGTCGAATTAACCGGGCGTTACGATACCGAGCGTCAATTTTTGCTGGATAATCAAATTAGACACGGAAAGGCCGGTTATTTCGTGATGACGCCGCTGCTGCCGGAAAACTCCAATACGGCAGTCTTGGTTAATCGGGGATGGATTGAAGCGGGTCGCGATCGACAAACGCAGCCTGATATTCCCTTGCAAAAAAGTAAGGTTACCGTCCAAGGACGAATCAATACTTTTCCTGATGTCGGTTATCATCTGGAAGGCGCGGAAATTCCGACCGATACTTGGCCGTCTCTCGTGCAACTGATCGACAGCAACGTTGTTGCTGAGAAACTGGGTTATCCGTTGGCCGATTATCAAATTGAACTACACCAAGCCGGAGGTGAAGGTTATTTGCGGGAATGGCATATCGCGACTGTCATACCTCCTGAAAAGCATGTGGCTTATGCGGTGCAATGGTATGGCTTGGCTTTAACTTTAACGGCTTTATTTATATGGTACGCGTGCAAAACAAAACATGAATAATCAACAGAAAAAAAATCGCAACCTAATTCTGATTATTTTCGGAATGTCGATCATCCCGTTTCTTTTTGCGTGGTATTTAAAAGAACATCCCAATCTACTTAAAGGTGCGACCAATCATGGCGAATTGATTATTCCGCCGTTATTGACCGAGCGCCGCGACCTAATCGGTATCGATTCGTTCTCGGCCGAAAACATTGACGAATTAAAAGGCCGCTGGGTTTTAATCAATGTGGTGCCTGATGCGGATTGCGATCAAACCTGCCTCGATGCCGTTTATAAGTCCAAACAACTCTTATTGATGATGGGCAAAGAGTTAACCCGTATTCGTCGAACTGTGATGTTGCTGAATCCCGATGCCGAACAGCAGATGAAGATATGGTGGCAAGACGACGATCGATTGCTAAAGACTCGCCCTAGTGCGGATTTATTGAAGCAACTATCTGAGCTCAACAGACCCGGGGTCGTGAACGGTATGCTGTTGATCATGGATCCATTGGGCAATATCATGATGCGTTATCAGCCCGGATTTAACCCTTATGATGTAAAGAGCGATCTCAAAAAATTACTTAGTGTTTCGCAAATCGGATAAACCATGTTTAGAAAAATTACCTTTGTTTCCGCCTTTTTGGCTTTATTGCTTATCGTAGCCGGTTCCGTCGTCAAGTTGACCGGAGCGGATTTGGCATGCCCGGACTGGCCTGAATGTTACGGTCAATGGTTTATCGCCGATAATGCCGAGTTTAAAACTTCGGCCGAACAGCTTTATCCGGGAAAAGCTGTCGATGTAAGTAAAGCTTGGCAAGAAATGGCGCGGCGCTATGTATTCGGCTTATCGATGTTGACCGTCTTGCTGTTGGCATTGATCGCATGGCGCCAGCAATTTCACCGGTCCGTGGCGACAACTGGAGCGGTGGCGTTACTTATCCTGGCGGCTGCACAAGTTTGCACGGCCGTTAAAGCGGTCGAATTGAATGCGATGCCGATTATAGTCACTGCTCAGGCATTGCTTGGCTTTATCCAGTTCTGGCTATTGAGTTGGCTATTTGTACGATTAAATCCTGCCTTAAATAAACTGGATCGAATAAGCGGTCCCATCTGGCTTGCCGGGTTCGCCGGCTTTTTACTGTTGGTGCAAACCCTATCCGGTTTATGGGTTAGCGCCAATCATGCGGGACAAGTCTGCAGCGGTTTTCCGCAGTGTAACGGGCAATGGTGGCCGCAAGCCGATTACCGTGCCGCGTTAAATATATTCAATGGCTTGGTCACCGGTTATCAAGGGATTTTATCCTACGATGCACAGGTGGCTGCCCATTGGTTGCATAGAGTCTTTGCCCTGCCGATTTTTGTTGTCTTAACTTGGCTGGTGCTGCGAGCTACCTCGGCACATTGCACCAAACCGGTCAGAAAAGCCGGCATGATGCTGAGTATTTTATTATTCGTGCAAATCGGCTTTAGCGTAATTGCCGCCAAATACGGACTACCGGCAGGGTCGGCCATTGTGCATAATTTTGTTTCGGCATTATTGATGCTGCCGTTGCTCGCGATCGCCGTTTATAGCCGTTACGGATATGCGGGCGATGTGTTGGCCGGCGAAACGGTCGAGCGTCCTGTCGCCGAGGTTGAAGCTGCCGAAGCTGTAATCGAAGTCGGCTATGTCGAGCCGGAACCGGAATCGCTGGCGCGTCGTCTCAAGTCGCAGCTGCAAAAAACCCGGTCCGGCCTTAGCGGATTGATGGCAACGATTCCTATTGGTCAAAAAGCCATCGACGACGATTTACTGGAGGAAATCGAAGCTAGATTATTGATGGCCGATATCGGTATCGAAGCGACGACAGCAATCATTCGGCGCTTGACCGATAGTCTCGAACGGCATCAATTAAACGACGGTGAAGCATTGGAAAATGCGCTGAAACAAGAATTATTGGCTATTCTTAAACCTTGTGATGAACCCTTACAGATTCCCAAACAAGATAAACCGTTCGTGATTTTGGTAGTCGGCGTCAACGGTGCCGGCAAAACTACGACGATCGGTAAAATGGCCAAGCGCTTTCACTCTCAAGGCCATAGCGTGATGCTGGCGGCGGGCGACACCTTCAGGGCGGCGGCAGTCGAACAGTTGCAAACCTGGGGGGAGCGTAACAACATTCATGTCGTCGCGCAGCACACCGGCGCCGACTCGGCCTCGGTGATATATGACGGTGTGCAATCGGCACAGGCCAAAGGTATCGACGTATTGATTGCCGATACCGCAGGACGTTTACACACCAAATCTAATCTGATGGACGAACTGAAAAAGGTTAAGCGCATCATCGGAAAGCTCGATGAAACCGCGCCGCACGAGGTTTTGTTGGTTCTAGACGCGGGAACCGGGCAGAACGCGTTGTCTCAGGCGAAACAATTTAACGAAACTGTGGCATTGACCGGTATCGCATTAACCAAATTGGACGGAACCGCGAAGGGCGGCGTTATTTTTGCGTTGGCCAAGCAATTCAGCGTACCGATTCGTTTTATCGGTATCGGCGAAGGGATCGATGATTTGCAGGATTTCGATGCAGAACAGTTTGTCGACGCCTTATTTGCCAAAGATCAATAGGATTATGCTCAAATTCGATCATGTCAGTAAACGTTATCCCGATGCCGGCGATGCATTGCTGGATGTCACCTTTCATCTACAGCGCGGCGAATTCGCTTTTTTGACCGGCCATTCCGGAGCCGGTAAAAGCACTTTGTTAAAGTTGATCGCTGTTATGGAAAGATGTTCGCGAGGTCAAGTGTTGTTGGACGGGCAAAATCTGAACAAGGCGTCCGATCGACAAATACCCTATATACGGAGGAAGCTGGGCTTAATATTTCAGGATTATAAATTGCTGCAAGATAGAACCGTTTTCGACAATGTCGCATTGCCGTTGGTTGTGGCGGGTTACAGTCATTTTGATATCGGTCGGCGTGTTCGAGCTGCGCTCGATAAGGTCGGCTTACTGGGTAAGGAAAAAAAACTTCCGCAGACTTTGTCCGGCGGCGAACAGCAGCGCGTCGGTATTGCCCGCGCCGTTATAAACAAACCGCCGTTGATTCTCGCCGACGAGCCTACCGGTAATTTAGATCCGGAATTGTCGTCCGAGATTATGAAATTATTTGAAGATTTTCAACAAGTCGGCGTAACGGTATTGATTGCCACACATGATATCGCTTTGGTTGAGCGAATGGGGCATCGTGTATTGCAATTGGATCATGGCCGCCTGGTCGCAAGTTAACAGATGAAAAAGCCGAATATTAGCCATAGAAGACCGCAACCCCGACAGAAAAAGGAAGTCCGGCGAAAAGTTGTTTCCGGAAAGCTAAGCGCTATGCTGCAGGCTTACCTGGATATTCATGCGCAAGCCTTGTTTTCCAGTTTAGGTCGTTTGGCGCGTGCGCCTGTGACATCGTTGATGACTGTCAGCGTATTATCCATTGCAATTTCGTTGGCCGCCGGATTCTATCTGTTGGTCGCCAATATTCAACAATTAACCGGCGGACTCGAAGATAGCAATCAAATTTCGTTGTTTTTAAAAGATCACGTCACCGATGATGCCGGCGTAAATTTAGCCGAGAAAATTAAAAAATTCGATCATATACAGGAAGTCAAGGTTATTACGAAAACCCAAGGGCTCGCTGAATTTCGTGAATATAGCGGTTTCGGCGATGCACTGAAGGCGTTGGATAAAAACCCCTTGCCGACAGTCATTCAGGTTATGCCGGAACATAGCCTCGAAGAAGGACCGCAACTTGACGAATTGTTTACAAAATTAACGGATTTACAAGAAGTCGATTTTGCACAATTGGATATGCAATGGATCAAACGCTTGTATTCGATCATGGAACTGGCGGATCGTGGTGTTACGCTGCTCAGTTTTATATTGGCCCTAGCCGTATTATTCATTACCGGCAATACGATAAGACTGGAATTACACAACCGGCGTGATGAAGTCATCATCGCTAAACTGGTGGGCGCGACCCATCGTTTTATTCAAAGGCCGTTTTTGTATACCGGTTTTTGGTTGGGTTTTTGTTCGGGCATTTTGGCTTGGATTACTGTGACGGTCATGCTGTTTATTCTGCAGCAACCGATCGATCGATTGTCCGGTCTTTATGACGGCGTATTTTCGATGCGTTATTTGAGTTTCGGCGAAATGATGTCATTAATTGCGATTTCTTCACTGCTTGGAGTAGTTGCTGCCTGGGCGGTGCTTTGCTATCAATTAAGACTGACCAAGCCCGAATAAACCGAAAGTCAGTTTAAGTCCTTGACTCCAATAAGGTATTTATAGCGATATCCCCAGTGAATCAGAATCGCCCCGAGCCCTATCGATTATGAATTCACTCACAAAATAATGCGGAACTTATAAAAATTTTAGCACTCATACCACGAGAGTGCTAAAATCGGGCAAATTTAAAAATAAGGGGAAATCATGAGTAACGCATTAGCCTTTGCCTTACCAACTAATCTTTCCGTAGGAACATTCGACGCTTATTTGAATGCGGTCGCGCAAATGCCGACTTTGTCTCACGAACATGAGCGCAAACTAGCGCTTCGCTATCGCGATGAAGGCGACTTGGAAGCAGCGAAGGAGCTAGTTATGTCGAATCTTCGTTTTGTTGTTCATGTCGCGCGTGGATACAGCGGTTACGGACTGCCATTGCCCGACATCATTCAAGAAGGCAACGTCGGCCTAATGAAAGCCGTCAAACGCTTCGACCCCGATGTCGGGGTTCGCTTAGTGACCTTTGCCGTGCATTGGATCAGAGCGGAAATACATGAATACGTCATCAAAAACTGGCGTATCGTCAAAATCGCTACAACCAAAGCTCAGCGTAAACTGTTTTTTAATTTACGCAAATCGAAAAACAACCTAGGCTGGTTGTCGCACGACGAGGCGAAAGCTGTCGCCAACGATTTAGGCGTTGATCTCAAAACTGTTTATGAAATGGAAAAACGTATGGATGGTTCGGATATGGCTTTTGACATGCCGCATGATGAGCCGTCCGACGAAAGCACTTACGCCTCGCCGGTCAGTTACTTAGAACAACATAACTCGGATCCTGCGGATTTGCTGGAAAACGAGCAATGGCAAGGTTATGAAGAAAACATGCTAAGCGAAGCAATGGCGGAACTCGACGAGCGTAGTCTCGACATTCTCAATAGCCGCTGGCTAAGCGAAGAAAAAGCGACTTTGCATGATTTGGCCGAACGCTACAATGTTTCAGCCGAGCGCATCCGGCAGTTGGAAAAAAACGCCATGAACAAGCTGAAAGCCGCATTCGTGCTGGAAGCATAATACGCCGAACACTTCACGCGGGGCGGGTTATTCAACCCGCCCCAAACGTTTTCCGGTTTCCATAGTTCTTCGTGAGAATCCATATTTTGGCAGGACGGGGTTTTATAACCCCGTCCTGTAAGAGGCTAAATCGCAACGGATCTCTTTCGGCGAATCTAAACAGCGTAGCCCGGATGGAGCGTAGCGCAATCCGGGAAGTTCGGAGCTACGCCATTCTCGTATTCCGCTAGGCTGCATACGGGCTACACACTTTAATAGCAACATTGGAAAGAGTGGATGTGAGTCGGTCGTTATTAGCTTGATTCGCATGGATTTGCAACCCCGTCCTGCTAAGGTAAACATAATCACCTTCTCGTAACCGGAAGTCTATCAATCCGAAATCCGCGCAATCTCCCCATAACGAAAACAATCGACGGTATGATCGTTAACCATGCCGACCGCCTGCATGAACGCATAACAAATCGTCGAGCCGACGAATTTAAAACCGCGCCTTTTCAATTCCTTGCTGAGCCGATCCGATAAAGGCGTATTCGCCGGCAACTCGGCGTGCGTCCGCCACGCGTTCCGGACTGGCTGGCCGTCGACAAAATCCCATAGAAACGCATCGAAACTCCCGGCTTCTTCTATGACGTTCAAAAAAGCGCGTGCATTGGTCACAGCGGCATTCACTTTGAGCCGGTTGCGAATGATGCCCGGATTCTCCAGCAACTCCGCGATTTTTGCGTCATCATAGCCGGCCACCGATACCGGATCGAAATTGTCGAACGCCGCCCTGAAATTGTCCCGCTTTTTCAAAATCGTCGACCAACTCAAGCCCGCCTGAGCGCCCTCCAAAACCAAAAACTCGAACAACAGGCGGTCGTCATGCACCGGCACACCCCACTCGCGATCGTGATAGTCCTCTTCAAGCGGGCTGGACAAAGCCCATCGGCATTTTTTGTTCATGTCAATTGAAAGATATGATTAGGAACGAGCATGAAATAACTTCGACAACTTCTGGGAAGGGGTTCGGTGGCTCGATTGACAGGCGTCGGCGGCAGGGCAGATTTTTGCTCCTGCAAAATCTGCATTCATGCCATCCATGGCAATCAGATTCCGCCGTCGAGCCTACATGGATGTATTCACCCAGCACCTAAATTCCATAGTCCATTGACTATGTTTAACTATCTTGGATAATTTAGGTGCTGGGTTCACGGCGTCCTGTCAAGCGAGTCACCGAATCGCCGCAAAGCCTACTGACTGTAGCAGTTATTTTGTGCATATTACTTAGATTTCTAGGAAGGATACCGTGCGTTAAAAAAAGATAAAGTCCTTGATCTCATCGCGATTCAAAAGCACGATTTGCTGCTCCATCGCTTCCCGATGCAGATCGTCCTTGCCGATTCGCATACTCAAAAGAAAATACGACAACAAGGCAGCCCGAATTTGAGTGACACATTTACCGTCGACCATCCCGAAATCGCGCTCGATCACGCTTTTTTGCGCATCGTTTAGCCCCGGATGCGGACCGATTTCGACAGTCAACCATTTGTTCCACAAGGTATCCGTAAAAGGGGGTTCGTCAGCCTTACCCAAAATAGAGACGCGATGAATACGCGCAAGAACGAAATCGCGGTAGTCGTTGTGAGTTACGCTAAAAGATCGAACGTGCCAACGCAAACCGTCGAACACCAAAGTATGAGGGTTGATTTGCAAAGTCTTAGGCTCAGGACTAGACAACGATTGATACGAAATCTCCAGCCCGAATTTAAAACGCACCGCCTGCACAACGCCGCGCAAAACTCGCGTATCGATTTGCCGCGCCAAAGGATTGACGATTTCAACGGTTGGAAGGTTACCGACTAATGCGATCAAAGTTTCGTAACCGTTTTGTTGCTGTAATTTTAAAACCTGCAACAGCTCGCCGGTCGTTCCATCCATGAAGCCCGGTTTAAACGATTCGTCGACCACATAGCGTTTCAAATACTTATCGTAGCGAATATTTCCAGGGCATAGCGATTGATAAAGCGTCAAATCCTTCGAAGCCTGTACCCGACTGATGCCGAAATAATTAATCAACGTACCGGTCGAAATTTCGCCGCTCCAAAACACCGTCGCTTCCAGCAAAGTTAATCGATGACGCTGTTCCCACTTTAAATTCGGTTGCAAGAGACTACTCATGGTGTTAGAGTTATGAAAACAAAATTTATATATTTCTTAATTGAATGGTCAAGAATTCTATCAGTAGCTTAGCAGTAAACAAACTTTAGAGAGGAGAAGAGATAAAAAATTTCTTTTCGAATACAAGTAATGGTTATTAACAATGATACTCGATAGGCGATCGCATGTTTATAGATACGAATTTTATTGGCATAGCAGGTACTTAACAATGGAACAACTCACCGATCTAAAAGCGATATTACATTCCAAACGCGCCAACATCTACTATCTGGAAAAATGCCGGGTGATGCAAAAGGATGGTCGCGTACTCTATCTGACAGAAGCCAAGGAAGAAAAACAGTACTGGAATATACCCATCGCCAACACAACAGTAATACTACTCGGTACCGGTACCTCGATCACGCAAGCGGCAGCCAGAATGTTGGCATCGGCCGGCGTGTTAATCGGATTTTGCGGAGGCGGCGGAACACCGTTGTTGATGGGCAACGAAATCGAATGGCTGACGCCACAAAGCGAATATCGGCCCACAGAGTATGTACAAGGCTGGCTTTCCTTTTGGTTTGATGCACAAAAGCGTTTGGAAGTCGCCAAGCAATTCCAACACGGACGCATCGACTATTTGCGCCGTATATGGGGTAAAGACAAGGATCTTAAAACCGAAGGATTCGATAGCGAAGACGAGGACATAGCAGGCGCGTTAGCCAATTGCGCCGCGAAAATCGACAATGCCAAAAACGTCACCGAATTATTGGTAGGTGAGGCGCAACTGACCAAAAGCCTGTACAAAGCCGCTGTCAAACGCACCCAACTCGGCGATTTTAGCCGCAATTCCGAAAGCGTCGACGACGCCAATATCTTTTTAAACCACGGCAACTACCTGGCCTACGGCTTGGGCGCCACGACTCTGTGGGTGCTCGGCATACCGCACGGTTTCGCGGTGATGCACGGCAAAACCCGGCGCGGCGCATTGGTATTCGACGCCGCCGATCTGGTCAAAGATACTTTGATTTTACCGTGGGCGTTTATCAGCGCCAAGGAAAAAGCAACCGAACAGGAATTCCGTCAACAAATTCTGCAAAAATTTACCGAACATAAAGCGCTGGAATTTATGTTTGACACTGTTAAGGATATCGCCTTGCAGGGAGATAAGGCATGAGTTTAGCGGGTCGAATCATTCCTACGCGTCCGCGTGAAAACGCTCAAAGCTTAAAATCACTCAACCCAATTTTCAAGCCGCAAGCCATCAATACGTCTAAACTCCCTTGTGTTATTAGTGACCAATGTCAAATCCAAAGCAACTGCGTGAGCGGCAATCCAAAGGTCATTGCCCCCAATCAGACAACCTTTTTTTTCCAAGTCACTGCGAATAGAGGCATAAACCTCCGCAACCTCAACCAGCATAGGTTGCACCGGCAAACGAGCAGCCAGCAGTTGGACATTCATGATGGCCGCTTCTTTTTCTCGGCTTTTCAATGCGCCCGAAAACAATTCACCATAGGTAATCATCGAAATCACTACCTCGCCATGCCGCAATTGCCTGAACCGCTCTACTATGCAAGCCGGACGGCGTTTTTTAAGATAAATACAAATATCCGTATCCAGCATGTACAGAGCTTGCATCAGTCAAAATCCCGATCCTGTGGTGGAGGGTCAATCCGTTTTTCCGCCATAAAATCATCTGAGAAGCTGGCGAAAATGTCCATCACATCCGCAAGATTATCCGGTTTTTTGCGTAACACCACCTCATCGCCGCGTCGAAAAATCTCCACCTCATCCGCATCAAACTGGAACTCATTGGGAATTCGCACCGCTTGCGAATTACCGCTTTTAAAAACGCGCGTTGTCGTCATAAAACACCTCGTGTATATATCGTATGTGTTTACATTAGCACTAAGCCGGTATAGACACAATTATTTGGAGATCCCATCATGATGGTCACCTTCATTTCAGAATGCGAGAAAAAAGCACTCACCCGCACCCGCCGCGTCCTCGACGCCTTCGCCAACCGCATCGGCAGCCGCACCTGGCAAACCGTGATTACCGAAGAAGGCTTACAAGCGGTGAAAAAACTGCTGAGAAAAAGCGCGACCAAGAATACGGCGGTGGCGTGTCATTGGATACGGAGTAGGAGCCGGAGCGAGTTGGTTTGGGTGGTGGGGAACCGGAGTAAATTTAACGAAGAAGGGATTGTGCCGGTGAATTTAACCTTGGAATCCAATGATGTAGAAGAAACTTTCAATATGAATACAGAAGTTATTGCTTTGTTGGCTTCATTAGCTGGATTTTTTCATGACATCGGTAAAGCTATGTTGTTATTTCAAAATAAGCTTGATCCTGAATATCATGGAAAAGGCTATGAACCTTATCGGCATGAATGGGTTTCTTTACGATTATTTCAAGCTTTCGTTGATAACAGAGGCGATAGAGAATGGTTAAAGGAACTTGAAAAAATCGATAATGATGTAGAGAGCAAGATTTTATCAAACCTTGAACACTTAAAGGATGGCTTGTGTAAAAACATCGAAAACCCTTTTGAACGGCTAGAGCCTATCGCCAAAATCGTTGCCTGGTTGATAGTTTCCCATCATCGTTTACCGCAATTTCCCAAAAATCAAGATACGCCACCCTCACTTAAACAAATCAAAGAATGGTTGGCTTTATTAGAATCCTGTTGGAATTCACCCCAATGTCTGACACAGAATTGGGATGACAAGACATTAATTGATAACTGGTCGTTTCCTTATGGCACACCTTTTAAAAGTGCGCATTGGCAAACCGAAATCAGCCTGTTGGCAGAAAGGATTCTAAAAAAAGAGTACGTTTTTACTGAAGACTGGTTTAATCAACGATTTACAGCACATTTATCACGTTTATCGCTGATGTTGTCTGATCATTATTATTCATCACAACCGAAAATTACAAAGAAGTGGCAGGACAGAAATTACAAGGCTTACGCTAATACAGGGATTGATAGCGAAACAGGCGATAAGTACCGCAAACAGAAACTGGATGAGCACAATATAGCCGTTGGTACTTATGCTAGAAGGATTGCTCGAAAACTCCCTAAACTTAAACAGAATCTGCCCAGAATCAAGCCGAACAAGGCATTCAGCAAACTAGTCGATAAGGATTTTCAACTGGATTATGGTTGGCAAGATAGTGCTTTTAAAACAGCGCAAGGATTATACGAAGAAAGCCAAAAGTTTGGTTTTTTTGGCATCAATATGGCTTCGACCGGTAAAGGAAAGACCCGAGCCAATGCTCGGATTATGTATGCTTTGTCTGAAGAAGGTCAGTGCCGTTTTAATGTGGCATTGGGCTTGAGAACGTTGACCTTACAAACCGGCGATGTGTTAAGAAAGCACATGGACTTATCCTATGCAGAGTTGGCGGTACTGATTGGTTCTCAGGCAGTAAAAGATTTGCATCAGTTAGGCTCGCTGATCAAACAGAGCACGCAAGAGCTGCAAGGAAGCGAATCAGCGGAATCGTTGCTGAAAGATGAGTTGGAATTACATCATGAGTTGCCACAATATGATGGTGAATTTGCAGAATGGTTTAAACACGATGAAAAAATATTAAAACTAATTCAAGCCCCCGTTTTAGTTTGTACTATTGATTATTTAATCCCGGCAACCGACGGATTACGCGGAGGTCGGCAAATTGCGCCCATGTTACGGCTATTAAGCTCTGATTTGGTGATTGACGAACCGGATGATTTTGGCCTGGAGGATTTGCCGGCTTTATGTCGATTGGTAAATTGGGCGGGAATGTTAGGGGCAAAGGTGCTGTTATCAACAGCAACGCTATCGCCTGAATTAGCCTCGGCTTTGTTTGAAGCCTATCAGCAAGGACGTAAACATTACACGCAAGTCAATGGTGAATTAGGACAAACTGAAGCTGTATGTTGCGTTTGGTTTGATGAGTTCAAAAAACCAATGCAGCAGAAAATAGATACAAAAAATGGGTTTGATGATGCGCATAAAGAATTCATCAGAGAGCGTATCAAAAATCTTGGCAAATCGGCTAAGCCTTTAAACAAAACCAAAATCAATCCAATTGAAATAACGAATAAAAACGCACAACCTAGCCGAATTTATGCGCAGAATATTCACGCAGCGCTTGTTGATTTGCACCAGAAAAACTCGGTCGAGCATCAAGCAGGAAAAAGAGTTTCTATCGGCTTGGTTAGAATGGCAAATATTGATCCATTGGTCGCCATTGCTAAACATCTATATGCAACCCAGCCAGAAAGCGATACCAAAATTTACTATTGTGTTTATCACAGTCAATATCCTTTAGCATTACGATCACAAATTGAAGAGAAACTGGATAAAGCCTTGACCCGGCATGATGAAGACAAATGGTGGCAAGCAAGTGGTATTGAAACCTTAATTAAAGAAAGTGAGGTACAAAACCATATCTTTGTCGTGTTGGCCACCTCGGTTGCCGAAGTTGGTCGGGACCATGACTATGACTGGGCGGTAGTGGAACCAAGTTCCATGCGTTCTATTATCCAGTTAGCGGGTCGAGTGCAACGTCATCGAAAACAATCCCCGACATTTGAAAACATTGTTTTACTCGATAAAAACTTCAAAGGCTTAAGAGGGCTTTCACCCTGTTTTTTACGACCCGGCTATGAGTCAAGCAAAAGGCAGTTTTCTGGCACACAGCTTTCAGAATTGTTAACGGAAGAGGAATACCAACCGATTAGTGCAATTCCAAGAATCAAAAATAGTTCTCCTCCTTTTTCTTTAACAGAAGACAAGCCGCCCAAATTTAAACGATTTAATGAACTGGAGCATATTGTTCAACATATTCGACTGTTTGGTAATAACAATGAACAGGATTGCGCTAACTTATGGTGGCAGCATGATGTGACGTGGTGTGGTGAAATACAGCGCATTCAACCATTTAGAAAATCAGAGCCAATGGAGGACTACAATTTGAATCAGTCCTACCATCAAAAAATGATTTGGCAGAAGAAAAATACTGATATTCGTCCCGTTAAATTTGAGCACACTAACGATATAACCAGATTGAAACTGGCGCATCTAGCGATAGCTCACGGCAATCGAACCTGGTTTGAGCTGACAATAGAAAACGGTATTGCTTACTTGATGAAGGAATTAATGATTTCTGAAGACGATGCTTATAAACGATTTACAACGGTGCAACTGCGCAAGCCAAAAGAAGGCGAAGTCGCTAACTGGCGGTTTCATGAAAAACTGGGTGTATTTAAAGAACTGGAAAAGGATAGGTTAATTGATGATGAATAATAACGAAGCAAAGTTGATGGCAGACGAAATTCGCCGTTTTATTTCTGATCGTTGTGATAAGAAAGAATTGTCTTTGTTGAACGATAAGCCGGATAAGAAAGGTAGAGGAGGCATTAACCACAAACTGGAAAAACTGGCAGGAAATTTGGTCGGAAAAACAAATGAGCAGTTAGTGGTAATAACGAAATCTAAAAAAGAAAAAGAACAAACGCCACTTGAATTTCAGCGTGCTAAATATCAGCAATATTTGTTTCTTCTGGATGAGTTTAAATTGGATAATCGATTGATTGATACCGTTCAGGAATATCAAGAAGCATTACAAGTATTAAAACAAGAACACAAACCGAGCATTTGGCTGAATTATTGGGCAGATAAGGCCAGGGATATTAGTTTTGCCACGCATGTTGCCAAATTGACTCATTCCAGTAGCAAAAGCACCAGTATTTACGATAGATCGACCTCAAAAAAGCCAGGTTATTTAACAACCAGTTCAATCAGAGGTTTGATAATCGATACGGCAACTGCAAATGCTGCTTCCGCACCGGCAGGTGATGTTTTAGCACTCGAAATTAACAATAAGTCCTTGTTAGACTTCATTAAAGAAAACAATCCAGATCCCTTTAATGAATTAACGGAAAATGAATTAGAAATAGAATCATGGATGAGTAGCTTTAAACAAGCTTATGAAAAAGACAGGAAAAATAGTCATTTTTTATCCAAACAAGTTTTTTTTCCAATTAATGAAGACAAATATCATTTATTGCTGCCGCTGGTTTCATCCTCAATGGCGTACGCGCTTTACCTAAAATTTCAAAAGTTTATTGAAGAAAATAAACAAGTAGGAGATCAGAAAAAAAATAACAAGTACCACTCTAACTTTGTTGTTTCATTTTCCAACAAAGCTACCCTCAGAGTGCCAGGCAAACCACAAACAGCCTCGTCTCTTAATCAAGAGCGGAGAGGACTTTTAACTTTACTCCCCTCATTCCCCCAAAAATGGACGAAAAAACAAACCCTACCACTCCATCAAACCAGTTTATTTGACAGAAATATGGGCTATAAACTGCGAGAAGAAATAAAAGAACTGCAAGACCTGTTACGGGTCATTAAAGCCAAGGAAATCGGCCTGAAAAAGCCAGAAATGTATCGGTCTATTGTTAAAAACGTGAACATTATTGCTCAAGCGCTGTTTGACGAAATTACTAAGATTAATCTAATTAGCGAGCAAAAAGGTTGGACTGTAAACAGCGGTTTTCCCGTACACCAGCAATTACTGTTAGAGCCTGCTCGTGAAGATGAAACAGCCGTTGTGGAAAAAAATAACTCGCAATGGCTGGAACGCATTGCGGATGATTTTTCAGCCTGGCTGAATGCACAGCTTAAACATAAAACACTTAATTTAACCCCCGTGCAGCAAAGGCTATGGAAAGATATTTTTTCCCCCGTTTTACGTGAATATATCGCTGTTCAGGAGGCAAAATAATGAGTCAATATTTGGTGTTAAGCAAGATCAAGGTGCAAAAGGCAAACTGTATAGCCGGGTTTACTTGGGGATTTCCCGCTATCACCCAATTTTTAGGATTTACTCATGCTTTACAACGAAAGTTAGCTAATGAATATGATATTGCCTTCAATGGTTGCGCCGTAATCAGCCATGACTATCAGCTTCATGTTTATAAGCCCAAGCCACAAGCCAATTTTGAGTTTATTCAAAGCAAAAATCCGGCAGTGTTGGCAAAACATAAAACGCATTCATCACCTCCCATTATTGAAGAAGGCAAGATGAATCTGACGGTATCACTAGTCATTGAATTATCAAAAGAACTTCTTGCTACGTCCGAACAGATTAAAGTATTTAAACAATTAGTTCAGGAAAAATGCTTAACCAGTCGTTTGGCCGGTGGAAGCGTGTTAGCGATTGGTTATGTTGATTTTCTATCTGCATCCACGCAAGAGCAATCAGAACACTTAAATCGAAGAGTCAAGCGCTTAACCATGCCCGGATTTATCTTGCAAGACCGGTCTGATTATCTCAAGCAACTACAAACAGAAAATCCCGACGCAGAACTGCTTGATGCCTGGCTGGATTTTTCAGCACTGAAATATCGTGCAGTTCCAAAACTAAAAGACGATGAAAGGCAACCTACCGAACAAACAGACGCTGATTGGGTGCAAGTGCCTAAACTATTCAAAGGTTGGCTGGTTCCTATTATGACAGGCTACAAAGCAATTAGTGAACAATACGCAACCGATGAAATCAGCGATTTGCGAGTATCGGATGCGGATGACAGCGTACTCGGTTGTTGCTTTGTAGAAGCCATACACAGCATCGGTGAATGGAAAGGCGTTCATCGAATAAACGATATTGGTGACATGATCTGGAAATACCATGTTGAAAATGACTGGTATCTCTGTGCTCAAAAAATAGAACCACCACCGGAAGAACCGATAGAGATAGAAAACCAACCCCAAACTTTTGAAGATGCAATCGCAAACTTATAAGGAAAAATAAAATGACTGAATTAACCATGCCTTCCGTTCTTGCTTTCGATAGAAAACTGGAACCTTCCGATGCCATTATGTATTCCGGTAATTGGGCTGATATTGATAAAACAGGCAAGTGGCAACCTATTGAATTGTTTGAACGGAGAAATCGTGCAGTAAAGAGTAATTTCAAGAAAGAAGTTCTCAACGATGAAGAAGAACTACAAAAACAAATAGAAGAGCCTAATTTAGCCTGGGGAGATGATGCAGCTTTACCAGCAAATGCTGATACGTTGAAAGTCGGTTTCAGTTTGCGAGTCTTGAGCGGCGTGAATATGCCATCTGCTTGTAATAAAAAAGAGTATCAAGATAAATTCTCGAAAATTATCAACAAATATATTGATGAAATTGGTTTTGAAGAACTGGCCAAGCGTTATGCTTATAACATAATCAATGGTCGTTTTTTATGGCGTAATCGAGTGGGAGTGCGGGAAATAATTATTCATGTCAATCATGAAAGTTTTGAAAGACCGTTGGAGTTTGATGCTTATGATTATCCACTTAAAAAAACGACAGCATCAGATGAAAAAATTTCACCACTGGTTGGGTTGATCGTGAAGGGGCTAAAAGGTGAAGCAAATATTTTTCTTGAAGTTGAAGCCTATGTAAAACTCGGAAACTTGCAACGGGTATGGCCGTCACAGGAAATGGTGATGAATATTCCAAAAGGTGAAAAAAGTCGCCATTTATTCGCACTGGATGGTAAGGCCGCCATTCATTGTGAAAAAATTGGCAATGCCATTAGAACCATTGACGACTGGCAAACGGGATCGGAAATGCCTATTGCTATCGAGGCTTATGGACAAGTGACTCAACGAGGTGTGGCATATCGATCCACCCGAAATGATTTTAAAACACTGATTGGTAAATGGATTAATGACGGGGAAATTACCGAAGAAGAAAAGCATTTTGTCGTCGCCATGCTGATTCGCGGCGGTGTTTTCTCGGAAGGTGAAAGCTAAGGAAGGGGCTTTTATGAAATACTACCAAGACATCGCTCTTCTGCCTGATACGGAAGCCAATCTTGGCTTCCTCTGGCATAAGGTTTATCAGCAAATCCATTTGGCATTAGCGGACAATAAAATCGCAGAAAACCAGTCGGCGATTGCTGTTTGCTTTCCCGATTACGGTGCCAACCAATTTCCATTGGGGGATAAACTGCGTTTGTTTGCTGATACCAAGATTCAATTAGAAAAAATAAATGTAAACCAATGGCTATCCCGCTTAACCGACTACACGCATGTGAAGCCCATAAAGCCAGCGCCGGAAGCAATCAATCAGCATGCCTGTTTTAGACGTAAACAATTTAAAAGTAACTTGTTAAAAGAGGCGGAAAGGAGGGCTAAATATAAAAATGAATCATTAGAAGCGGCATTGGCGCATTTTTCTCATTATGAAAAAGAAAGCGCGTTGCCCTACATCAATATGACCAGTTTATCGATGGAAGACAATAACAGGCCTAGAAACTTTAAACTGTTTGTGGTGCGTGAACTTTTTGATAAGCCTCAATCAGGTATTTTTAATTGTTACGGTCTTAGCAAAACCGCTACCGTCCCTTGGTTTTGAACGGGTAATGATCCCGTCCCCTCGCGCATCGATATACCTAAGTCCTCCAGCGTGGGAACGAGAGATATCAACAGTCAAACCAACGGCAATCGTTATCCATTATTTATCGCTATGGAAAAAACCGATGTAGAACCTAGCATGGCTGCATTCAGTTCTTACGGATTGAGTAATGACTGTTCCGTGCCGTTTTTTTGAAGAACGTGTAAATCATTTGGATCGATTGTAGCAAACAGCTACAATTGGTCTGTTTGATTCGCTTAATGAGGTAAACAATGGCTAAAGCAGCATCGCCGATTCGTTTGCAGAAGGAATTGATGAGTGCGGCGGAATCAGCAGGAAAACGTTTTCACCGAAGTACTGCCGAACAAATCGAATATTGGGCGGAAATGGGGCGCAATGTTTCGGCGTTGTTGGATCCGGACGATTTGGCGGCCATCGCGGCAGGCGTGGCAAAACTCGAATTGGTACCAATATACGGTAAACCGGTCGATCCGGCTTCGGTCTTCCAAACACTAGAAGATGAGCGCGTGGCGGGAAACTTGGCACCGCGCGTTACATTTAGTCCGGTGAGCTATCAAGCGTCTATCGAACACCCCGGCTGTTTGGAACAAATCGACCGCAATGGTCAAATCAGGATCGGCCAATTTATTGACGGCGAATTTGTCGAAATAACTGAAACACTGTCTAAATGATCAAGAAACAGCTTTGGTTACTCGCGGGCGGTAATGGCGCCGGAAAAAGCACGTTTTATCATACGCAACTGGCAAGACGCGGTATTCCATTCGTTAATGCCGATATTTTGGCTAAACACCTCTATCCGCTTGCACCGGAAGCGCACAGCTATGACGCGGCGTTGATTGCCGCGCAACTGCGCTCGCAATTATTGTCAGAAGGACGCAGTTTTTGTTTTGAAACCGTATTCTCTCATCCTTCGAAGATCGATTTTGTCGCCCAAGCAAAAACATTGGGCTATGAAATTATTTTGGTTTTTATTCATTTGGACAGCGTATCGCTGAATCAAGCGCGAATTTCCCAACGGGTCAGCGAAGGCGGGCATTCCGTTCCCGAAGAAAAGGTACGAAACCGGATACCGAGGTTATTAAAGCTTATTAAGCAAACCTTACCGCTATGCGATCAAGTCTATCTGTTAGATAATTCTCGTGCGGACAATCCGTTTAAACAAGTTGCGATGATTCGCAAAGGGAAAACCGACTTGATGCAGGACACGGTTCCGGAATGGGCGAGGGAGTTGTTGGCGGATTATTTGCTTGATATTAAAAATTAGGCAATTGGACCCAAAAAATTTAGGCTCTTTAACAATATAGAAAAATCAAATAGTTATAAAGCAACGAAAAATAATGGTTAAAACGGTTATTTGCGAATAAGTAACTGTTGCCATTATTTTTTTGCGCTTTATATTACAGTTCACTGCCGCACAGGCAGCTTAGAAATGGTACCGGCCGGACGGGAGATCGAATTGCCGGTTCACTGCCGCACAGGCAGCTTAGAAAACGGCATAAGAAAATCGTTAAGCGCGGGCAAGGTTCACTGCCGCACAGGCAGCTTAGAAAAATGGCTAAACGGAATTGGAAAAGGACCCAACGTTCACTGCCGCACAGGCAGCTTAGAAATGTTCCGAGATCCGTTCGACAACGACGTACAAGTTCACTGCCGCACAGGCAGCTTAGAAAATAGACCAATTCAAGGCCGAGCTCCAGGCCGAGTTCACTGCCGCACAGGCAGCTTAGAAAAACCGGCAAGCCGCTTAAGAGGTCGTCATGCGGTTCACTGCCGCACAGGCAGCTTAGAAATGACGAAAAAGGCCGGCCGATTTTTCAACAACGTTCACTGCCGCACAGGCAGCTTAGAAATCGGACCGGTTAAACCTGCTCGATGTCGAGGCGTTCACTGCCGCACAGGCAGCTTAGAAATCCCAAGGACTATATCGCCGTCGTCAAGCAAAGTTCACTGCCGCACAGGCAGCTTAGAAAGAATCATTTTTTCAACTGAAACAAGGGGGCATGTTCACTGCCGCACAGGCAGCTTAGAAAGAACACAAAAAACGCGTTAAGGAAATGGGCTTGTTCACTGCCGCACAGGCAGCTTAGAAATCAGCCGTCTACCGCCAGCAGCGCATCCAGTTGTTCACTGCCGCACAGGCAGCTTAGAAATTTCACTATTTCAAAAACCATATTGATGGAACGTTCACTGCCGCACAGGCAGCTTAGAAAGTATAGCCGTTTGCCTTTTCATCTATTTACCTGTTCACTGCCGCACAGGCAGCTTAGAAAATTTGCAGCGTGGTGAGTTGCGGCGGGTTTAGGTTCACTGCCGCACAGGCAGCTTAGAAACGACTGTGGTGCATCACTTGGTTTCTCTGTGTGTTCACTGCCGCACAGGCAGCTTAGAAAGGAACTACAGGAGACCTCGATTATATGTACAAGTTCACTGCCGCACAGGCAGCTTAGAAATGGAATTGAAGTTGTTAAGGGATTTGCCAAGAGTTCACTGCCGCACAGGCAGCTTAGAAACCGAACACCTTGCCGCTGAACGGTAGCTGTATGTTCACTGCCGCACAGGCAGCTTAGAAATCAAACAGATCCGGAAAGATCGATTTCGAAGGGTTCACTGCCGCACAGGCAGCTTAGAAACGTATCAGAAAATACGATAGCGTCAATTTTTAGTTCACTGCCGCACAGGCAGCTTAGAAACTGTGTTGATGCCGAACGCTGCGAAAGTATCGGGTTCACTGCCGCACAGGCAGCTTAGAAAACTAACAACAGCCAGTGTCAAATCAACTCCCAGTTCACTGCCGCACAGGCAGCTTAGAAATGACGAAATAGATTTTATGAAAAATTATTCATGTTCACTGCCGCACAGGCAGCTTAGAAACGACAAAAAAGCGTTTAAACAAGGCGCGCGATGTTCACTGCCGCACAGGCAGCTTAGAAAGAGCCGACCACCCCCGACCCCGGCGGCACTGGGTTCACTGCCGCACAGGCAGCTTAGAAAATCAGGAACACAATCATTTGTAGCAGGACAAAGTTCACTGCCGCACAGGCAGCTTAGAAACACATGTCCGGTTGATGGCTCACTAACTCCGCGTTCACTGCCGCACAGGCAGCTTAGAAAGCGTTGACGGCGCTGAATATGCTGCATCGTATGTTCACTGCCGCACAGGCAGCTTAGAAATTCAAGCCGGTCTAGATGCTCCTGGATAGCTTGTTCACTGCCGCACAGGCAGCTTAGAAATTAGGTCAAGATTGCCCAGTTTCACAATATAGGTTCACTGCCGCACAGGCAGCTTAGAAAGACTACAGCACAGCTAAACCGTGTAACGTGGCGTTCACTGCCGCACAGGCAGCTTAGAAAAATTCGTGCCGATCATAAACTCGCCGGCAGTAGTTCACTGCCGCACAGGCAGCTTAGAAAGCCGCCGCACATCAATTTCAACGGCATAACGCGTTCACTGCCGCACAGGCAGCTTAGAAAATGGAAGTCGTGTTATTGGGAGACCGGGCAGAGTTCACTGCCGCACAGGCAGCTTAGAAAATTAACAAACGTAACGATCAACTCAATCCACGGTTCACTGCCGCACAGGCAGCTTAGAAAACGAAGCCACAGCAAGTAAGCATCTTGATTTTGTTCACTGCCGCACAGGCAGCTTAGAAAGGTCTGCAATCATTAACGCAAAACCTGTTAGCGTTCACTGCCGCACAGGCAGCTTAGAAAATGAATGACAATTGATTGCGCATATCGCCAAAGTTCACTGCCGCACAGGCAGCTTAGAAATATTTTAAAAGGCGACGTTGGAGCATCGGCGGGTTCACTGCCGCACAGGCAGCTTAGAAAGTCCGGCTTTGACGTAGCGTAGGTGGTGTATGGTTCACTGCCGCACAGGCAGCTTAGAAACGACGGTTATCGCGCAAACCGGCGCGATTCCGGTTCACTGCCGCACAGGCAGCTTAGAAATATCAGCCAATCAATAAATTCATCTGTTTTTCGTTCACTGCCGCACAGGCAGCTTAGAAAGCAAAAACCGCCGCTGAAGTGATTGGAGGAATGTTCACTGCCGCACAGGCAGCTTAGAAAAACAACCTTAAAGCTTTCGGCGCCGGCCAAGGGTTCACTGCCGCACAGGCAGCTTAGAAATAATGGAGTGGTTGGCGATGAACAAGCCCAATGTTCACTGCCGCACAGGCAGCTTAGAAAGTTTGGCGTTGGCTAAACGTATTCGCCGGATAGTTCACTGCCGCACAGGCAGCTTAGAAAGGCATTTGTCGCCGTCCGGGCAGCGGCTGTGCGTTCACTGCCGCACAGGCAGCTTAGAAAGTTGAGCACCAAGGACACCTGACGCGGTGTATGTTCACTGCCGCACAGGCAGCTTAGAAACGTGCAGTGGTCAGTACCGTCTCTTCGGCGTCGTTCACTGCCGCACAGGCAGCTTAGAAAGGCATTTACGCCGGCGCAAACTGGACGCCAAAGTTCACTGCCGCACAGGCAGCTTAGAAACAGGCGCAATTTAGCCATTTCCTGTTCCAGATGTTCACTGCCGCACAGGCAGCTTAGAAACTTAGCGAAGATCGCCAACCAAATCGGAGCTGGTTCACTGCCGCACAGGCAGCTTAGAAATGGATATGATCGAGGCGATTGGCGAACAGTTCGTTCACTGCCGCACAGGCAGCTTAGAAAAGTTGAATACGACTCGAAAACAACTCAAGCATGTTCACTGCCGCACAGGCAGCTTAGAAATGGTCACGGCGGCGCTCAATGCCGCCGCACAGGTTCACTGCCGCACAGGCAGCTTAGAAAGTCAACGGGACAAGTCGGGAGATTTTCAGGCAGTTCACTGCCGCACAGGCAGCTTAGAAAGTTAGACGACATGAGATACCCAGCGAAGCAGGGTTCACTGCCGCACAGGCAGCTTAGAAACGATCCCTGTTGCATTCAAGAAGCGGTATCGTGTTCACTGCCGCACAGGCAGCTTAGAAATGAATACTATCCAAACAATTCCTATATTATTGGTTCACTGCCGCACAGGCAGCTTAGAAATTCTAATAATTTGGTTTCTAATTGTCGTTCCAGTTCACTGCCGCACAGGCAGCTTAGAAAAATTGCAGTAGTTGAAGCAATCGGGTCGGGTTGTTCACTGCCGCACAGGCAGCTTAGAAAGATCAAACAAACGGGACAAACAGGCAAAGTTTGTTCACTGCCGCACAGGCAGCTTAGAAAATGCTCTACCGATTTGAAAATCGTCACGTCATGTTCACTGCCGCACAGGCAGCTTAGAAAAGCCGATCGGCACGCCGTTGACGGTCAATGCAGTTCACTGCCGCACAGGCAGCTTAGAAATTATCCCAGTTCTACAATGGCATCCACAATATGTTCACTGCCGCACAGGCAGCTTAGAAACTTTTGCTTTACTCCCGATTACTCCGTATATGGTTCACTGCCGCACAGGCAGCTTAGAAATGATCGGCAAAGGTTGACTTCGTTACACCGTATGTTCACTGCCGCACAGGCAGCTTAGAAATTTTGATGGGATGGGCATTCACATACTTGGTTGTTCACTGCCGCACAGGCAGCTTAGAAACGGTAAACAATCAAGGACCATTAATTGTAATAGTTCACTGCCGCACAGGCAGCTTAGAAAATTTATTGATGATTGTATTGTTGCCGGTAAAGGTTCACTGCCGCACAGGCAGCTTAGAAAAACGTCGCACTTTATGATATCGCCACGTCTGAGTTCACTGCCGCACAGGCAGCTTAGAAATTTTTATTATGTAATTATCATAATTATGTAATGTTCACTGCCGCACAGGCAGCTTAGAAAAGTTGATAGCATAAAGCGCGGTAATATTTGCAGTTCACTGCCGCACAGGCAGCTTAGAAAATCTCAATGTGTTGCAGGAACAACTAAAACCTGTTCACTGCCGCACAGGCAGCTTAGAAAGTTGTAATCATAATTTACCCTTTTTATTATGTGTTCACTGCCGCACAGGCAGCTTAGAAATAATGTCCGATATTTGCGTAACGCCCCGGTAGGTTCACTGCCGCACAGGCAGCTTAGAAAATACCCATTGCTCATTGTCCGCGATCTCATCGGTTCACTGCCGCACAGGCAGCTTAGAAAATCGGTAGCTGTAAAACATCCTTGCCGAATCGGTTCACTGCCGCACAGGCAGCTTAGAAATGCCGCGTTCCGGGGTTATGTCGACCAGTTGAGTTCACTGCCGCACAGGCAGCTTAGAAATTTTGGTGTTAGCGTCCCAGCAAGAGAAACAAGTTCACTGCCGCACAGGCAGCTTAGAAATGTTGAATCTCGAATAACTATGTCTATCGATGGTTCACTGCCGCACAGGCAGCTTAGAAATCTTCGTTTAACATTTGCAGCCGTCTTTCTGCGTTCACTGCCGCACAGGCAGCTTAGAAATAAACCGGCAAACAGTAAACGCACCAAGAAAAGTTCACTGCCGCACAGGCAGCTTAGAAAATGTTAAAAGCCCGGTTCGCCGGGCTATCCTGGTTCACTGCCGCACAGGCAGCTTAGAAAATTCAGCGCATAAGAAACCGTGCCTACCGGGTGTTCACTGCCGCACAGGCAGCTTAGAAATTATCCAAGAACTGCATCGTCTTAGGGCTTGAGTTCACTGCCGCACAGGCAGCTTAGAAATAGCGAGTGGTGCAGTAATGCCACCGGCAACAGTTCACTGCCGCACAGGCAGCTTAGAAAGTCCACGAACTCCCGCAAGGACCAGGGGACAAGTTCACTGCCGCACAGGCAGCTTAGAAAATGGGCGAGGATTGCTCGTTTGGCCGGTTATAGTTCACTGCCGCACAGGCAGCTTAGAAAGGTAGCGGCAAAAGCACACTGGCTAAAACGATGTTCACTGCCGCACAGGCAGCTTAGAAATAAGACGGTTGCGGCGATTAAGGGCGATGATGGTTCACTGCCGCACAGGCAGCTTAGAAAGCCACCACAAAGTTTTTAGGCGCAAACCCTTTGTTCACTGCCGCACAGGCAGCTTAGAAAGATGGAGGTGGCTATTCGTCGAATGAATGACTGTTCACTGCCGCACAGGCAGCTTAGAAAGGTAGGGTCATTTGACTTGAACGGACTCCAGAGTTCACTGCCGCACAGGCAGCTTAGAAACTAAAGAGACGGTGATTCCTTTCGGAGTGATAGTTCACTGCCGCACAGGCAGCTTAGAAATTTTCCAATAGCCAGTTGTTCTAACTGGCTAAGTTCACTGCCGCACAGGCAGCTTAGAAATTCCAGCGTATCCGTTGCCTTTTGCCCGATATGTTCACTGCCGCACAGGCAGCTTAGAAAGTGGCAGGAACGATTGATACGTTGCTGGTTAAGTTCACTGCCGCACAGGCAGCTTAGAAATTGCAGCTTGAGACCGATATCATTGTCTACAAGTTCACTGCCGCACAGGCAGCTTAGAAACAAAAACCCCCGCCACAATGCTTTTAATCTTCGTTCACTGCCGCACAGGCAGCTTAGAAATCAGAGGTCAGCGTCAAATTGCCAGGGTGGATGTTCACTGCCGCACAGGCAGCTTAGAAAATCATTTCAGGATCGCGGCCTAATGCCATTGCGTTCACTGCCGCACAGGCAGCTTAGAAATTTGAAATAGTGCAGATAAGCCACCGCCTTACGTTCACTGCCGTACAGGCAGCTTAGAAAGCTAATAGTCCACGCTACCGGCAAGTTTGATAGTTCACTGCCGCACAGGCAGCTTAGAAATCAAGTGAAAGAATAGAAAGCCAAGCACGTTTGTTCACTGCCGCACAGGCAGCTTAGAAAATTGCTGGGCGGGATTACCCCAGCCGAAGCAAGTTCACTGCCGCACAGGCAGCTTAGAAATTGTCTTTGCCGCGTGGATTTGATGCCTCGTTGTTCACTGCCGCACAGGCAGCTTAGAAACATGCGGTTAGCGTAGACTCGGTTCGCTATAGGTTCACTGCCGCACAGGCAGCTTAGAAATATTTTTAGCGTTTGTTCGACGCTATCGACACGTTCACTGCCGCACAGGCAGCTTAGAAAAGCGCCACCCGCAACGACTAACGCGCCGGATTGTTCACTGCCGCACAGGCAGCTTAGAAAGGCCAGTTTTGGCGGGATGGTTACATCAAGTTGTTCACTGCCGCACAGGCAGCTTAGAAAAATGAAAAGGCAGAGGTCGGTATTAACTTGCAGTTCACTGCCGCACAGGCAGCTTAGAAATCGACTTGAATCGTGTATTCAATTTTGGTTGCGTTCACTGCCGCACAGGCAGCTTAGAAATCATAAAACATGGTCATTGAAATTTTGCGTTCGTTCACTGCCGCACAGGCAGCTTAGAAAATCGACATAAATATCTTTGAGTGCCGGTTTTCGTTCACTGCCGCACAGGCAGCTTAGAAAGCCTACATACAAGCTTTTTTTAACACCAGCGCGTTCACTGCCGCACAGGCAGCTTAGAAATTGTAACTGATGGTCGTCATTGGGATCGACCCGTTCACTGCCGCACAGGCAGCTTAGAAAGCTATTCATCGTATCAATCGTGATGCGGTTCTGTTCACTGCCGCACAGGCAGCTTAGAAAGTTAATCGCATGACGCGAAACTTGGTGATTAAGTTCACTGCCGCACAGGCAGCTTAGAAAAGCTCCCGCAGGCGGCGTGATGTTACTGACTTGTTCACTGCCGCACAGGCAGCTTAGAAAGAGAGGAGTAGAAGCTTCGGTACGGAATTTGAGTTCACTGCCGCACAGGCAGCTTAGAAATCGTTCATCGCTTGCTGACGGTCCTCCGCCATGTTCACTGCCGCACAGGCAGCTTAGAAAGGCTTTGGGCGAAATGATCGTTCAGGGCTATTGTTCACTGCCGCACAGGCAGCTTAGAAATGAACTTTCACCGGTTCAGGTCGGTTATTCAAGTTCACTGCCGCACAGGCAGCTTAGAAAACCGGCTATACAAATTGGCTGAGGAACTAAACGTTCACTGCCGCACAGGCAGCTTAGAAAGCACAGGTAATTAGCGATGAACCAAAGCGATTGTTCACTGCCGCACAGGCAGCTTAGAAATTTTGATGTTAGCGTTTCAGTCAGCGAAACAAGTTCACTGCCGCACAGGCAGCTTAGAAATTATGGAAATACAGATTGTTCAAAAACCGAACGTTCACTGCCGCACAGGCAGCTTAGAAATTCAACATCACCAATTTACCCAGCTCTTGTTTGTTCACTGCCGCACAGGCAGCTTAGAAAAGCCAGGAACCACGCGGCCTAGAGGGGTGTTCGTTCACTGCCGCACAGGCAGCTTAGAAATTCAAGCCTTATTTGTCTATTGTTCAAATAAGGTTCACTGCCGCACAGGCAGCTTAGAAATTCGTCCTCGATCGATGCTATCGTTGGGGGCTGTTCACTGCCGCACAGGCAGCTTAGAAATATCAGTTGAGGACGGGCGGTGGCGGTGAGCAGTTCACTGCCGCACAGGCAGCTTAGAAATCGACAAAAAAAGGTTACTTATGAAAAATCCAGTTCACTGCCGCACAGGCAGCTTAGAAAAGACGATACGTGACGCGGCATAGCCAAGCGCCGTTCACTGCCGCACAGGCAGCTTAGAAAATTGATAGACTAAATTCAGTCCAGTCATCAAAGTTCACTGCCGCACAGGCAGCTTAGAAAAGATCGAACAGATCGACCGTCAAACCGTCACGGTTCACTGCCGCACAGGCAGCTTAGAAATTCTTGCGCGTGACCTTGGGCAGGCAATGCCCGTTCACTGCCGCACAGGCAGCTTAGAAAAATGCTGCAATCCGATCGGGTTGGACGGACGCGTTCACTGCCGCACAGGCAGCTTAGAAAGAACAAAACCAAGCGGATTCGCTGGCTAACTCGTTCACTGCCGCACAGGCAGCTTAGAAATTCTTGCGCGTGACCTTGGGCAGGCAATGCCCGTTCACTGCCGCACAGGCAGCTTAGAAAAAACAGCGCGCCGAGCGGGAGCTTCTGGCCGAGTTCACTGCCGCACAGGCAGCTTAGAAAGGCAATGCTCAAGGCTCAAGCTAAGGCGTATGGTTCACTGCCGCACAGGCAGCTTAGAAAGTGATCTGCGTTCTCCTTCGCCGATCGGCTTTGTTCACTGCCGCACAGGCAGCTTAGAAAGTGCAATCCGCACGGACAAAAATCAGAAAAACGTTCACTGCCGCACAGGCAGCTTAGAAAGTAGTGTGCCGGTATGTAATCGGCGTTGTCTCGTTCACTGCCGCACAGGCAGCTTAGAAACATCCCGACTGCGCCAACAGCCGGGATAGAAAGTTCACTGCCGCACAGGCAGCTTAGAAAATCGACATTCCGAGCCCGGCTGTTGCAATAGTGTTCACTGCCGCACAGGCAGCTTAGAAATCCATCAAGCTAAACCAATGCTCGCAAGCCTCGTTCACTGCCGCACAGGCAGCTTAGAAATGATTTTACTACACTCAACGCGTCTGAAATTAGTTCACTGCCGCACAGGCAGCTTAGAAAATGGTTATGCTCTCAATAGGTTGTGTTTCAATGTTCACTGCCGCACAGGCAGCTTAGAAACGGTTTTGTCGCGGCGCATATCCGACAGCAACGTTCACTGCCGCACAGGCAGCTTAGAAAGTCCAAGTGGGCATCGAGCGGGGCCAGCTCCAGTTCACTGCCGCACAGGCAGCTTAGAAAGATCAACCCGATCGTTTCGCCGCGTTTGAACAGTTCACTGCCGCACAGGCAGCTTAGAAATCAAATTTCAGTTGGATGCAGTCCTCGCCGGTGTTCACTGCCGCACAGGCAGCTTAGAAAGTTGACGAACGGATCGAGCCAACGCAGTAACTGTTCACTGCCGCACAGGCAGCTTAGAAAGTGAATGTTCCACACTCGATGTACCGATAATTGTTCACTGCCGCACAGGCAGCTTAGAAAATCGACAGTCCGACCGGCACCATCACCAAAAAGTTCACTGCCGCACAGGCAGCTTAGAAATAAAACGATTTTTTGCGCCGATTGCAGTTAGTGTTCACTGCCGCACAGGCAGCTTAGAAAGATGAAACCGGAACAAGACCGCCGAGAGCAGAGTTCACTGCCGCACAGGCAGCTTAGAAAACAACAAAAAAAGACCAATAATAAAGATCAGCGTTCACTGCCGCACAGGCAGCTTAGAAAAGACCGAAACGCAGGGCCTTGGAAACAGCTTGGTTCACTGCCGCACAGGCAGCTTAGAAAGATGAGGTTTACCGGGCGGAGCTGCAGCACATGTTCACTGCCGCACAGGCAGCTTAGAAAACCGAAAACGCATTGCGTTCCGATGCCATTGGGTTCACTGCCGCACAGGCAGCTTAGAAAGCCCGCAACACAGCAGCGCGTAACCCTGCCAAGTTCACTGCCGCACAGGCAGCTTAGAAAGACTAGAAAGTCCGTCCAAGTCCCGTTCCAACGTTCACTGCCGCACAGGCAGCTTAGAAAACACGTCAGGCGCTGCAACTGATTAACGATATGTTCACTGCCGCACAGGCAGCTTAGAAATATTCCGAACCCATTAACCCAACCCGCGAGAAGTTCACTGCCGCACAGGCAGCTTAGAAACGAGAGATAATCGATCGTTCCCGCTGGCGTTCGTTCACTGCCGCACAGGCAGCTTAGAAAGGAAACGTAGTGCGCATCAATACGGTCGGTGCGTTCACTGCCGCACAGGCAGCTTAGAAATGGACCTGAAATTAATAAAGAAGACGAAATCCGTTCACTGCCGCACAGGCAGCTTAGAAAAGCGTCAGGTGCCACTGGTCAATAACGACTTCGTTCACTGCCGCACAGGCAGCTTAGAAAAATGCGGCCGCCTGGTTGAGCGCTGCGGTAATGTTCACTGCCGCACAGGCAGCTTAGAAATCGGCCAGACCACGCTGCCGGAACTAGCCGGTGTTCACTGCCGCACAGGCAGCTTAGAAACGGAAATCGCAGCCCTCACCGGCACGCAGACCGTTCACTGCCGCACAGGCAGCTTAGAAAATTACCGAGGCCACGGTTAGCAATTGGTTCATGTTCACTGCCGCACAGGCAGCTTAGAAATTCGACCGTGGTGCCAAAGCGTTTCAATCGTTGTTCACTGCCGCACAGGCAGCTTAGAAAAGTGAGTTGGACGATGATTAAAGAGATATATCGTTCACTGCCGCACAGGCAGCTTAGAAATTAAAGACCGAGCTGGCTATCGTGGCGCTCGGGTTCACTGCCGCACAGGCAGCTTAGAAAACCGAACAACATCAAAGACAAAATTGACCATAGTTCACTGCCGCACAGGCAGCTTAGAAAGACAACCTACGCCGATGCCATTGAAAATGATGGTTCACTGCCGCACAGGCAGCTTAGAAATTGATCGTCCACAAACCCGAACATAGTGGTGAGTTCACTGCCGCACAGGCAGCTTAGAAAACATGATGCTTTCGCCGCAATAGTCCATGATTGTTCACTGCCGCACAGGCAGCTTAGAAAAATTGGTTTAAGGGGGCATGATGCGCTTTTATGTTCACTGCCGCACAGGCAGCTTAGAAAATAAGCCCCGCCGTTCACGATCACGCAATTGAGTTCACTGCCGCACAGGCAGCTTAGAAATCCGCAAGCAAAGCTTTAAAATGTTTGATAACGTTCACTGCCGCACAGGCAGCTTAGAAAATTCCTCCATTCACGCAAAAGTATGTTTGCAAGTTCACTGCCGCACAGGCAGCTTAGAAAAAATCAAGTAGAGACCAATAGTCACGCCAAATATTCACTGCCGCACAGGCAGCTTAGAAAGGTGCCAATGGCAATACGGCCTTTGTCTGTAAGTTCACTGCCGCACAGGCAGCTTAGAAACCGATGCCGCCCCGCCGCCTTCCGGCACGTCGGATCACTGCCGCACAGGCAGCTTAGAAATTTTATTTCGCCCAGATTCCAAGTAGGTAATTGTTCACTGCCGCACAGGCAGCTTAGAAAATGCTTTCCCATTTCATTCCGTCTTCGAGAATGTTCACTGCCGCACAGGCAGCTTAGAAATGAACCCGGGCGAGAACTGCGAGTGATTGACGGTTCACTGCCGCACAGGCAGCTTAGAAAGTTGAAGTTCAAGAGTTTCGGAAAAATGCAAAGTTCACTGCCGCACAGGCAGCTTAGAAAGATCAACTTGTGGTCGGCGCCTCGATTTAATGGTTCACTGCCGCACAGGCAGCTTAGAAAACTCAATCATGTTGCTGTTAAGCATCACTGCTGTTCACTGCCGCACAGGCAGCTTAGAAACGTACACTAGCATCTCGTTTTGATAGGATTCTGTTCACTGCCGCACAGGCAGCTTAGAAAAGTTTGATTAGTGATTTCATCTTAATTCCTTCGTTCACTGCCGCACAGGCAGCTTAGAAAATGTTTTACCGGCGAGTGAGGGAGAGATACGGGTTCACTGCCGCACAGGCAGCTTAGAAATCTAATGGCTACAGCTATTCATCACGGCCCGCGTTCACTGCCGCACAGGCAGCTTAGAAATCTCACGCCGTCTGATGGCACGAACATAGCCTGTTCACTGCCGCACAGGCAGCTTAGAAATATTTCCTGCATCCGGCGCGTTATTGCGATTGGTTCACTGCCGCACAGGCAGCTTAAAATCTTGGATATAGCTGAAGAAGCGGGCATCTATCGTTCACTGCCGCATAGACAACTTAGAAATGCAACCAAATAAAAGACCGGCAAAGTCCATACCATTTCACCCCTCTACGCAGCTAAGTAAACGCTCTTCATAGGATTGTCGAAAGTAGTCGATTCCACATAAAAAAATGGAATAAAATAGTGCGAATCTAGTTGAAATAAAATGATTTTTTTGAATCCTTTGGTAGAATACGCGCCGATCGTTTTTGCGCCGTAATTGTTTTTGAGTTAGATAGGCTGTTTGCGTTTTAAAACAGGTTCATTTAAAGCGTTCTGTGTAATGATTGAGTTATTTCGCTGGGTGCTTAATTCGGCAATTTTGTAGATATACTTTGTAAGCTTTCAGCCCCACGGCCATTCTCGGTCCCATGCTCTGCGCTCATCGTTATACATAAGTCTTGAATTGCACTTTTGCAATCTTAACCAATGAGGCCTCGTACCATTGATTGTCGCTTAACACACTAGGCTTCGAAATCGCGATCTGGGGATCGCTCCCAGTGCGCCCAGGAGGGCACAAAATCAGCAGGGTGTAAGTCCCTGTCGGCGTAAGCCATAACGTCGTAGCTGAAAGTAACTGCGTCACCGCGAGGTGGGGTGGAGAGCAACTGGAGGCAAAAGAGCAGTCCGCAGTAAAGCGAATCCGATTCGGCGGGGTAAGGCGGCGCGAGTCCCCTGGGAGTCGACGAAGCCTGAAAACCATCATTTACGTTGTTGTGGCAGATAAAACGATAAATGGGCCTACCTTGTGGTTGGGAGTGGAATGTTCAGAAGGTATTGTGAAGAAACTGGGGAGACCTGTTACGGAGGTGACCGTGGCAGGAGTCAGAACCCTTATATTACCGTAAGTCGAGGAAGCTCAAGGCAAGGCGAGGATAGTGTGGCACCGCTGGGAAACCAGGCGGAAACAGAGAAGACAAACACGAGCCTAAACCGAGAGAGGAAACGATGGTAAAAGCCGGCTAGCAAAACCGGTCATAGGAAAGAAGGGTAGGAAGGTGGAAACGAGGTAGCGTTCGGTGTCACGGCCATTAAGCCAACCTCAGGTAAAAGGCTTAAAGAGGCTCAGCCGTTGAAGGGAGCCGAAGGTAACGAATCAAACCGAGTTTGCGGGCTGACGTGGTAACGCGGAGTAATGGAGTTCACCAATTAATAACACCATTGCTCACCAGCTTGTCCCGATGAGGAAACCACCGACTGGAGAGCCGTGTGCGGGAGAACCGCATGCACGGTTCGGAGGGAGGAGAGAGAAATCTTCCCTACCCCTATCAGAGCATCCGACCCTTTGTGGGAGCGACGCCTTCGTCGTCCCTCACCTAACGCTAGGTGAGGGAAAGCCATTGACTTTCAATATCCATTGATTTTTCAAACAGTACCGTTCCCAGGTATTCGATAAACTCTGTTCAGCACCTTTACCGGTACTTGTGTATAACGGCGAGCTCCGGAGCGTAGGAACGATAGCCGCTAGTAATAGCGACTACGCGATACGCCGGTTAACGCGCACTGACAACTCAATGAGGGTTCCGGGACCGGTTCCAGCCACTGGCGCCGTTCGCTTACAGGGACAGCCCGGACTTTTTTTAAGCCAGTCCAACTCGACTTTCAACCGCCCGGTTTGGCTATACAGCGCTTCCTGGTCGGCTTCATGTTGCCGGTTCTTTTGGCCTCGTTTAACGGTAAAGCACTCGACCAGCCCGGCTTGCGCTTCTTTTTTCCAGTTCGACACCTGTTTCGGTGTGGACCTGGTGCGCGCCGGCGATCTCATTGATGGTCTTATCGCCTTTTAAGGCTTCTAGCGCCACTTTTTGGCTTTAAATTCGGCACTGTGTTTCTTTCTCTGCATGGTTTTTCTCTACACTTTTCGGGTTTATACATGCAGGTTACTACCTTAATTAGTTGTTCAGTTTTTGGGGGCCATTATAATGTTGGACACTGACTACAACGGCATGAGCTTTTGTGCGCGTCAGGTGTTTTTTCCGAAAACTTCTTCGTGGGACAATCTGCAAAAATCCCTGAAAGGTCGGTATAACGATTCGGTATGGGAGCATTTGGCCGGGGTGGAAAGCGAACCCTTCGTATTGGGTCCGCATAAACGCATTGCCGTGAAAGTAATCGATGAACGCAGCAACGAGTTGATGGTCATCAGGGATGTGGCATGATAAGAAACCTAATTAACATTATGCGAGGTGAGCGATGAGCATTTCAGTATCAATAGATTTTACCCAACTTAAAAATGCCATTGAGCAGTGCGATGTCAGCGAAAAAATGGAGCTATTTCGGCTGTTGGAAAATGAAACTTTTCCTAACCGTTTTAAGCAGTTTTTAGCGCGGGTCAAAACCGATGAATTAACCTTGGATGAGATAACTGCCGAAGTGGAAGCTGTTAGACAAGCAAATTTCGATGCGCGTAATAATTGATACCAATTTGTGGATCAGCTTTTTAATTGGCAAATCACTGGCTGGTCTGACGGATGCACTCATTTCCAACAGTATCACGATATTGTTTAGCGAGCAGCTGTTTGCTGAACTAATTGGGGTATTGCGCCGGCCTAAATTCAAAAAGTATTTCTCGGACGCTGCCATCGAAGAACTGATTGCCTTGCTTTATGATCGCGTGGAGTGGGTTGAAATCAGTAGACGTTTTGACGATTGCCGGGATAAGAAAGATAATTTTCTGCTGGATTTGGCGGTTTCAGGCCGTGCCGATTATTTAGTGACCGGGGACGAGGATTTGCTTATTCTTAATCCGTTTCATGGCACCCAAATCATCGCTTATCGCCCCTTTCAAGAAGCTGTTTTAGCCTCGTCGCATTGATATATTAATGACCATGACCAACGAAGTCCAAAGCCCGATCATCAATTCGCCATTTACCGAACCTAAGCAGCATTAGTTTATTGAGCATGGCAAATAGCCTTCAAAAGCCCAGGGCTGCCGACCTGCTAGTTATTATGATCGCGTGCCGGAAAGTTCAGGTCGGGGTAAAAAAACAAGAAACAGATGAGCCTGCAGGGCGACTTGGCTGTAGGCGAGCAGGAAGATTTATCCATTGTGAATTGGTTGCGCAAGCGTATAACGGAATGGCGTAGCGGAGCCATAACCGGCATTCCGTATGATGGTGCATCGGCAGTGACCAAAGAGTTATTGGCGTTTTATCTGTTATGCCTGCAAAATGGCGACAGGAACCGGGAAAACGACTGTCATGGGGATGTTTCTGCATGGTTGATTTTGAACCGAGTGGCATCACCGACGGATGACCGGTTCTCCTACCGAAAAAACGGTGTGCCATCGACTTATATTCCGGATTTTATAGTTGAGTTGGATATTGGCCTAACCTTGATTATTGAAACTAAAGGCCAATACAATGACAACGCTGATATTAAGGCCAAGGCCGCTGAGCGTTGGGTTGATGCAGTCAATCAATCCGGTAATTTTGGGCTTTGGCAATATGTTGTGGTGAAAGATCCAGCCGAATTGCCCGCAATCTTGAATGATGTTTGTGTTTCTAAATGGGATACGCCCAATTTAGAGTTTGGAAATTAGGGTTTTAACGCCAAAATCATTTCTGTAAATGACCCCGGCAATATAGACGGGTAGGATAAACAATATTGGTTCGCGAATCTAGTTGAAATAAAATGATTTTTTTGAATCCTTTGATAGAATACGCGCCGATCGTCTTTGCGCCGTTATCGTTTCGAGTTAGATAGGCTGTTTGCGTTTTAATACAGGTTCATTTAAAGCGTTCGGTGTAATGATTGAGTTATTTCGCCGGGTGCTTAATTCGGCAATTTTGTAGATATACTTTTGCTGTTGAGATAGTGAATTTGATGAATACGCGCGTATTATTCGCTTTGTTGGTTGTGGGGTTCTTGGGTAGTGCTCATGCTGTAACTTATTCTTGGCCGGAAGATCCTAACGATAATGTAGTTACCGAGCATGCCGACGATTTTCCTTTTACTCGCGCTAACCAGGATGAGACTTTATTAGATATAGCGCGACGTTTTTCATTGGGGCAGGTGGAAATTGTGCGCCTGAATCAAGATGTGGATCGTTGGTCGGTCAAACAAGATGAGGTTGTGCGTTTGCCTAATCGTCGTGTGCTTCCCGATACGCCGCATGAAGGTATTGTGCTGAATATTGCCGAATATCGCATGTATTATTATCCGCCGGCTCAAGCCGGTATGCCGCGTACGGTAATGTCGTTTGCGCATGGCGTCGGGCGTCAGGATTGGCAGACGCCGTTGGGTTTAACCAAAGTCGTCAAAAAAGTTAAAGACCCGTCTTGGTATCCTCCGGAGTCGATTCGCCGGGAACATGCTGCGATGGGCGATCCGCTGCCGGCCGTGGTGCCTCCGGGGCCGCATAATCCTTTGGGCGCTTATGCCTTGCATTTGGCTTTAAAAGGGGAATATCGGATTCACGGTACCGATATCGATAAGATTTACGGTATCGGTATGCAAATTACTCATGGTTGTGTTCGCATGTATCCCGAAGATATCGAACAGTTATATCATTCGGTTTCAGTCGGTACGCCCGTCCGAATCGTGCAGCAACAGATTAAAACGGGCTGGCTCGATAATCAACTCTATATCGAGGCGCATCCGGATTTAGAGGGTGTTGAAACGACTTTCGAACAGCGTCTCGATACAGCAATGCAGCTCATTGCCAAAGCGAATAACGGGGTAATTCCTGAGTTGAATGAAGCGGTTTTGAAAAATGCGCTTACTGTTCTCGATGGCGATCCTGTGCCGATTTTTGAACGTTTGCCGGATATGCCGGATTTTGAGGAGGAAATCGGTTTACGAGAAGCGGCGGTCGAATCAACTTATCGCTTGCAGTAATTTTTTGTTTTAGGTCTTAAACACATGCTGTCTGATCTTTTATGCGGTTACCCAAGCTGGAACTTGGCAAAGAGTATGATGCGGGTTGGCTGTTTTTAGCTTGATGCGCGTGGGTGCAAGGGGTAGTTTGAGATAATGATTTAGACCGTTTTTGCTTCGACTTGGCTCGGCACGAACGGTCTACAACACATGGCGTCTGCCTTTTTTAGGGCTATAAGTCTTGTTTAACATCTTCTTTTAAGTTGGGCCAATGACAGAAAGCAAAAACCCATATCATGAAGATGTTAACGATCGGGATCAATAAACACAAAACCCAAGCTTTGTGTAGTCCGGCTTTGTCCATGATTTTCGTGCCTAGCCACATAACCAAGAGCACCATTAGCGTGATTAGAAAAACTTCCATCATGAGCTCCTATCGTTTGTTTTTTGATTAGGCCATGGCAATAAGGCTAATTGTAAAAAAATCAGCAGTAAGCCGAATCCCGGTAAAAAAACCAGTAATGCCCAGGCAGGATGAAAGCCGGTTTTTCGGTAGATCAACATCACGGGAATGACAATCATTAGCGCGACAATGATGATGCGGCCCATTTCAGGAAATACGTACATAAGCGTCTCCTTTTCGATATATCGGCGATAGTACACCGACTTTTCGGTTAATGAAAGCCACTCGATTTACCCGATTGTAAGAATCCAGATCCTTTTTTCACCAAACTTGTGAAAGTGTTGTAGAAGCTTCATGCTTCGGCTTGGTTCAGCACGAGCGGTCTACAATACATGGCGTCTGCCTTTCCTTTTCGATATATCCGCGATAGTACTACGACTTTTCGGTTAATGAAAGCCATTCGATTTACCCGAGTGTAAGAATTCAGATCCTTTTTTCCGCCAAGCCGGTGAACGTATTGTAGACCGTTCATGCTTCGACTTGGCTTAGCACGAACGGTCTACAATACATTCCAACTGTTCTTTTTAGGATAATGAAAGTGCTCTGGGTGTTTAGCATTACGCCGAATGGTGTACAGTAAGGCAAAGCAGGCTTACATGTAGCCCGTATGCAGCGTAGCGGAATACGGGACTGGCGTGGCTCCGAACTTCCCGGATTGCGCTACGCTCCATCCGGGCTACGCTGTTTAGGATCGCCGGAGGTTGGTAGTGGAAGTGGTCGGATACATCACAGGGAAAAGTGCGATATCGAAGGCAATGGATCTGATGATAATGGTGAGTTTTAATAAAACCACAAACGTTTAACAACGGCAGCCCTTGGAGCTGCTAACAACCGACAAGCCCTCCGCTTTGCGGGGGCGATATGATTTGTTTTAAATACAGGGCTGAACAATTTCCATGGCGGCGTTTGCGTTAAATATCGGCAGTCGTTGGGAGTCTTTTGAGAGCATTTATATATAAATCAGCCTCTATCGCGCGGACTCTTTGACCGAGCGATTCGACCGTGTCGCCGGATAGCACAGGGACTTCCTTTTGTAAAAGCAACGGCCCTTCGTCATAGGCGTCGGTGACGAAATGTACCGTGGCGCCTGAGACGGTTTCACCCGCTTCGAGAACGGCGGCATGCACAAAATCGCCATACATGCCACGGCCTCCGAATTTCGGCAGGAGAGACGGGTGAATGTTAAGTATTTTGCCTGAATAGGCCGATAATGTTTGCGGCCCGATTTTTTTCATGTAGCCGGATAATACGATCAATTCGGTGCCGGCGGATTGCAAGGCTTTTTTGATGGCTTGGTCTTCGTTGTCGGAGTGCGTTTTACTGCTGATATGGAAAACTTCGATGCCGTGAGTCAAGCACCAATCATAAATTGCCGAATCTTTGTTGTTCGTGATTAATATGCCGATTTCAAACCCGGGCAATCCCCCGTGTTCGATCGTTTCGATGATTTTCCGTGCGGAACTGCCGCCGTGTGAAGCTAAAAAGCTTATTTTCATAGATGTTATGATTTAACTAATGGTTCGTAGCGCACCTTGCTCTCCCTCACCTAACGCTAGGTGAGGGACGATCTGGGGATCGCTCCCACAGAGCACCCGACGCTTTGTGGGAGCGACGCCTTCGTCGCGATTTCGAGGCCGAGAGCGTCAAACGACAATAATTGATGTCGATGACTCATTGGCTAAGTAACTGTTTAAAACCTGCCTCCCGTTTTTATCGGGCGAGTTACGTTAAACTTCGGTAAGTAAATGATGGACAGTTACTAGGCATTGCCATCCGTGGCACTGGATTCCGCCAATCCCTGGCGGAATGACGCGTTCTTTCCTTTAGTTGGCGCTTATGCGGTACATATCCTACTATGCTTTTTTGTCTTACCTTCTTTTGAGGAATCAACGTTTTTTGCCGAGATACAAGTCTGTGATCGTGCCGGCGACGACTTCGGATGCGAAAGCAAAGGTTTCCGATAAAGTCGGGTGCGGGTGAATCGTTAATGCGACGTCTTCGGCGTCGGCACCCATTTCCAACGCTAATACGGCTTCGGCAATCAAGTCGCCGGCATGCGGGCCGACGATGCCGGCACCGAGGATACGACCGGTTTCCTTGTCGCAAATGACTTTGGTCATGCCTTCGCTGCGGCCCATGCTCAACGAGCGTCCGCTCGCGGCCCACGGGAAAACGCCTTTGTCGATCTCGATGCCTTGTTCCTTCGCTTGGTTTTCGGTCAGTCCCATCCAGGCGATTTCAGGGTCGGTATAGGCAACCGATGGAATCGTCAGTGCATCGAATGCGGCTTTGTGACCGGCGATGACTTCCGCGGCAATTTTACCTTCATAAGCGGCTTTATGCGCCAGCATTGGATTGCCGACGATATCGCCGATCGCATAGATGTGCGGGATATTAGTGCGCTGTTGTTTGTCGACTTCGATAAAGCCTTGTTCGGTGACTTGAATGCCGGCATTCTCGGCGCCGATTTTTTTGCCATTGGGACGGCGACCCACGGCAACCAGCACGGCATCGAAAACGGCGGATTCGGGAGCTTTATCGCCTTCGAACGAGACTTTGAGGCCTTCTTCGAGGGCTTCGATCGCGGTCACGCGGGTTTCTGTCCAGATGGCCTCATATTGTTTTTTGATGCGGTTGTGTAATGGCCGAACCAGGTCTTTGTCGCAACCGGGAATAATCTGATCCATTAATTCGACCACGCTGATTTTTGAGCCCAGGGCATGATAGACCGTTGCCATTTCCAGGCCGATGATGCCGCCGCCGACTATCAGCAGTTTTTCCGGAATTTCGCGTAACTGGAGTGCTCCGGTCGAATCCCACAGGCGCGGGTCGTCGTTCGGGAAAACCGGGATTTTTGTCGGTTCGGATCCGGCTGCGATAATGGCTTGATCGAAGCTAATCAATTGGGTGCCGTTATCATTATCGACTTGCAATTCATTTTTCGATACGAACGAGCCGTTTCCCTGTATGCGCTTGATTTTGCGTTGTTTAACCAGGCCGTCCAACCCTTTGTTCAGGCCCCCGGTAACGCTTTCTTTCCAGCTTCTGATTTTATCCAGGTCGAATTTCGGTGCGCCGAAATCGACGCCATGGCTTGCGAATTCCTGCGCTTCATGAACGATTTGGGCCATGTGCAGCAGCGCTTTGGAAGGAATGCAGCCGACATTTAGGCATACGCCGCCCAATACCGGGTAGCGTTCGACGATGACGACTTGTTTGCCCAGGTCGGCCGCACGGAATGCGGCTGTATAACCGCCGGGGCCACCGCCGAGGACCAGGACTTCGGCATGGAGATTGGATTCGTTTGCAGCAGCATTTGCAGTCATGAGTATTCCTTATCAAGTATGCGTTTTGACGCCGAGCATCTTTTCGCCAATCGGTATGTATCCGGCGAACGGTGCTCGACGTTTGAGTCTAGGCGCTTTTTTAAAGTATCAACCGTCTGATATCGGTCAAAAAATCTGTTAATTTGACCATAAAACGCGCCGCTTCGGCACCATCGATGACTCGATGGTCATAGGTCATGTCTAGCGGTAACATCAAACGCGGTTGGAATTCCTTGCCGTCCCATACCGGCTGCATTTTGGCGCGCGTGACACCGAGTATCGCGACTTCGGGCGCGTTAACGATCGGTGTGAATGCGGTGCCGCCAATGCCGCCGAGACTGGAGATCGTCATTGAGCCGCCTTGCATTTCGTTCGGCATCAGTTTGCCGGCGCGGGCTTTTTCGCTCAATGTTGCCAGTTCCGCCGACAATTCATAAATGCTTTTTCGGTCGACGTCGCGCAGTACAGGTACCACAAGGCCGTTAGGCGTGTCGACGGCGATGCCGATGTGGCAGTATTTTTTCAGGATCAGGCTTGCGCCGTCCGGCGATAACGAAGCATTAAAATTCGGAAACTGCTTCAACGCGTTTGCCAATGCCTTGATGATGAAGATCAAGCCGGTGACTTTACCGTTTTGACTGTTTTCGGCATTGATCTGTTTGCGAAAGGCTTCCAATTCTGTGATATCGGCTTCGTCATGATGGGTCACCATTGGCAGATTCAGCCAAACCCGGGTCATGTTTTGTCCGGTCAGACGTTTGATTTTACTCAATGGTAAGACTTCGGTTTCGCCGAACTGCGAGAAATCTACGGCAGGGATCGCCGGTATGCCTGCTCCGGAAGATTTGACGCCTTCGCTGAGTGTTTGCTTGACATAGGCTTTGACGTCTTCTTTTAGTATTCGTCCCTTTCGACCGCTGCCTTGTCTAATAAGACTCAGGTCGACGCCCAATTCTCGGGCGAATAATCGAATGGCCGGCGTTGCATGCGGAAGGTGTTGGCCGCTAAGTTCGGTATCGATCGTGGCGACCGGCGTCGGAGCAGGGGAGGCGGCTGGTGCCGAAGCGGCACTTTCAGCCGGTTTTTCCTCGATCGGCTTGTCTTGCTTGTTTGTGGCTTCGGTTGCCGGTTCCGGTTCTGAAACCGGAGGCTTCTGTTCAGGTTCGGAGGGTTCGCTAGCTTCAACGGTCGCGATGGTAATCCCTTGGGATACTTTGTCGCCGACTTTGATTTTGAGTTCCCGAACCGTGCCGGCTATCGTCGATGGCATATCCATTGTAGCTTTGTCGCTTTCCAAGACGACTAAAGGTTGTTCGATTTCTATCGTATCGCCGGGTTGAACAAGAATTTCGACCACGTCGACTTCGCTGGAGCCGCCGAGGTCGGGTACTTTAATCTCAATCAATTCACTCATGTGCCAATTCCTTTAATTAAAGCCGCCACGGGGCAACAGTTTCCGGGTTAATGCCGTATTTGGCAATGGCCGTTTCGACTTTTGCGGGTTCGAATTCGCCGATATCCGCAAGGCTTTTCAGTGCTGCGACAGCGATATGATAACGGTTGACTTCGAAGAACCGGCGCAAGGCTTCGCGAGTATCCGAGCGACCGAAACCGTCGGTGCCCAAGACGGTATAAGGTGCCGACAGGTAAGGACGGATTTGTTCGGCATACAGGCGAACATAGTCGGTTGCGGCGATGATAGGCCCTTTGGCATTTTCAAGGCATTCGGTGACATGAGGCTTTTTAGGAGTTTCGGTCGGATGCAGCCGATTCCATCGCTCGCAACTGTGTCCGTCGCGTGCCAATTCGGTAAAGCTTGTGCAGCTCCAGAGATCGGCTGTTACGTTCCAGTCGTTTTGCAAGAGTTCGGCTGCGGCGATGGCTTCACGGAAAATCGTGCCGGAACCCAGCAATTGCACGCGCGTTTTAGCGCGGCCGTCGCCTTTCTTGAACGAGTACATACCTTTAAGGATCGACTCCTCGATACCTTTCGGCATTGCCGGATGTTCGTAATTCTCGTTCATTACGGTGATGTAATAGAAAATATCCTCTTGATCGACGTACATTCGACGCAAGCCGTCTTGAATGATTACGGCAAGTTCGTACGAAAAGGTCGGGTCGTAGGAAATGCAGTTCGGGACGGTACCGGCAAAAATGTGACTGTGTCCGTCTTCGTGCTGTAAGCCCTCGCCGTTGAGCGTCGTTCTTCCGGCCGTTCCGCCGAGCAAGAAGCCGCGTGTACGTTGGTCGGCAGCCGCCCAAATCAAATCGGCGACGCGTTGGAAGCCGAACATCGAGTAGAAGATGAAAAACGGAATCATCGGCACGTTGTGGGTCGAATAAGACGTGCCGGCCGCGATCCAGTCGCACATGCCGCCCGCTTCGTTGATACCTTCCTGCAAGACTTGACCGTTTTTGTCTTCTTTGTAAAACATTAATTGGTCCGCATCCTGCGGGGTATAGAGCTGTCCGACTTGCGACCAAATGCCTAGTTGTCGGAACATGCCTTCCATTCCGAAAGTACGCGACTCGTCCGGCACGATCGGTACGATGCGTTTTCCGATGTTTTTGTCCTTGACCAAAATATTCAGCATTTTGACGAAAGCCATTGTCGTCGAAATTTCGCGTCCTTCGCCGGTTGCTTCCAACAGCGATTTGAAGTCCGATAGAACGGGGACATTCAAGGCATAGGATTTCGCTCTTCTGTTCGGTAGATAACCGCCCAATTCGGCGCGGCGCTCTTTCATGTAGGCCAGTTCTTTCGAGTCTTCAGGAAACTTCAGGTAAGGCAGTTCCTGTATTTGTTCGTTAGTTACCGGCAGTTCGTAACGATCTCTGAAACGGGTCAGCGAGTTGATGCTCATTTTCTTTTGTTGGTGCGAGATATTCTGGCCTTCGCCCGACTCGCCCATCGAATAGCCTTTGATCGTTTTTGCCAGAACCACGGTCGGTTGCCCTTTGTGGTTGACTGCGGCATGGAAGGCTGCATAAATTTTTGCAGGATCGTGGCCGCCTCTATTGAGTAACCAAATGTCCAAATCAGACAAATCGGCAACCATCGCTTTCAATTCCGGCGTGTTGAAGAATTGCTCGCGGACATAAGCGCCGTCTTTGGCTTTGAACGTTTGATAGTCGCCGTCCACGCATTCCATCATGCGTTTGACGAGTAGACCTTGATGGTCTCTGGCCAGTAGCTTATCCCAATGGCGACCCCAAACCAGTTTAATGACATTCCAGCCGGCGCCTCGGAAGGTGCCTTCCAATTCTTGAATGATTTTGCCGTTGCCGCGAACCGGTCCGTCCAATCGTTGTAGGTTGCAATTGACCACAAAAATAAGGTTGTCCAGTTTTTCGCGCCCTGCCATGCCGATTTCGCCGAGAGACTCCGGTTCGTCGGTCTCGCCGTCGCCGAGGAAGCACCAGACTTTACGATTGGAGGTGTCGGCTAAGCTTCGATCTTTCAAATAGCGCATGAAGCGGGCTTGGTAGATTGCCATAATGGGACCTAGGCCCATCGATACGGTCGGGAATTGCCAAAACTCAGGCATCAGCCATGGGTGCGGATAAGATGAAAGTCCGTTACCGTCGACTTCCTGGCGGAAATTGTCCATCTGTTCTTCGGTCAGTCGATCGAGTAAAAAAGCACGGGCATAATCGCCGGGTGCCGAATGACCTTGCACGAATAAGAGGTCTCCGTCATGTTGCTCGGACGGCGCGCGCCAGAAATGATTTTGACCGATATCGTAGAGCGTGGCCGCCGATGCGAAACTGGCGATATGGCCGCCGACATTGGTGTCTCTGTTGGCGCGAAGTACCATCATCATGGCGTTCCAACGGACATAGGACCGTATTCTTTGCTCGATAGTGGTGTTGCCGGGGAATTGAATTTGTTGATCGACGGATATCGTATTGATGTAGTCGGTAGTCGCACTAAACGGTATGTCGGATCCCGACTGCCTGGCTACAGAAACCAATTTTTCAATGAGAAACTGAGCACGGGTTTCGCCCTCGATTTCCATCACTGCTTTCAGTGCATCGATCCATTCCTGAGTCTCGATAGGATCGACATCTTCCTGTTCGACAACCGCAGGACTTTTATTGTTTTTCATTTATAACTCCACTTATCAGGTAGGTTTTCCTACCTGAAAATCGCTGTTAGTTTGGTGATCATTTGTCGTTAGTAACGTTTAGAACGCGAATTTTATAACGGTCAAGGGTCGCTTGTCTTGTTATTCGCATGTTTGTCTAAGTTGTTAGGGATCGACCGGTGATGTTTTTGGTATTCATTATACTGATTGCTAACAAAATTTCGGCACCGTTGTGCATCTAAACTTTAGCTTATCCTGGGGTATATACAGATTTTAGATGGTTTCGTTGAGTTCGAAGCATAAAAAGGTGCGCGATGCGCACCTTCTTGGGCGGTAAATGTCAACGTAGTTGTCGCATAAGTTAAAAAGAACGGACGTGTCGGTATTTTTCACCGCATTATCGGTCTGTTTCTCAGGGTTAAAACAAAATCCCGCCAGCCAATCTCAGCTTCGGGTGTTATGACACCAGCGCTCCGGTTTTTTGAGTCTTAGCGGCGGAGGATGTGGCAGAGAAACGGAAGCCCGTCGCATTGTTTGAGCGCAGGTAGAGTTGTGGTAACGCAGCCATTAACTAAATCCGCGAATTATTACAATGGCGATCGTGCCGTTAAATGATTAGCAAGTTTCTTCAGCTAAAGCCCAAAGATCAGCATATCTCTAGCCGGACGGGGTTCGCAAGCCATGCTCGTCAAGCTAAAACGGCCAACCCACATCACGCTCTTTCCCAAGCTCCAGTTCTCATCGTTATACATAAGTCAGAAATTACCGTTTTGCAATCTTAGCTAATGAGGCCTCGATACAATTTATTGTCAGTTAACACTCTCGGATCTCCCTCATCTAACGCTAGGTGACCCTCGTAGGGTACGCTGTGCGTACCATGGTAACCCCGCGATGTTCATGTGCCAACCGAGCCGCCAGGGCACGGCTTTGGTACGCGCAGCGTACCCTACAATTTATGTATCACGATGAGAGCTGGAGCTTGGGTAACAGCATAACTTGCTTTAAATGCAGGAGTCTGAATAGCTACTTCCATGATGGGTTTCGTTCCTCTCTACCCATCCTACATTAACGAGCGCTGATTGAAACGACATCGCGCTGTGTGTGACCTTTGTATAGTTGGCGCGGACGCCCAATTTTTTGCTCATCGTCGGAAATCATTTCATCCCAGTGAGCAATCCAGCCGATTGAGCGGGCCATCGCAAAAATTGCCGTGAACATTACTGTTGGAATGCCCAGGGCTCTCATGACGATGCCGGAATAAAAATCGACATTCGGATAGAGTTTTTTCTCGATGAAGTATTCGTCTTCCAAAGCAATGCGTTCCAGTTCCAGTGCCAGCTTGAATAACGGATCGTCATGGAGTCCGAGTTCGTTAAGCACTTCATGGCAGGTTTCGCGCATGAGCTTGGCGCGCGGGTCGTAGTTTTTATAAACCCGATGCCCGAAGCCCATTAATCTAAACGGATCGTTTTTATCTTTGGCTTTGTCGATGAATTCGCCGATTCTCGAAACATCCCCTATTTCGAGCAGCATTCTGAGTACCGCCTCGTTAGCACCGCCGTGAGCGGCCCCCCACAGGCAAGCAATGCCGGAGGTGATGCACGCATAAGGATTGGCGCCGGAAGAGCCGGCTAGTCTGACCGTGGAGGTTGATGCATTTTGTTCATGATCGGCATGCAGAATCAAAATTCTGTCCATTGCTCTGACTAAAACGGGGTTTTGTACATAGTCTTCGCAAGGTGTCGCATGCATCATATACATGAAGTTTTCGACATAACCCAGTTTGTTTTGCGGGTACATGAATGGCATGCCGATGCTGTATTTGTGACTCATTGCAACGATTGTCGGCATTTTGGCAATGAGGCGGATGGCAGACAAATTTCGGTCTATCGGACACCGGATGTCCAGTTCATGATGATAAAAAGCGGATAGGGCGCCGACCACGGCAACTAAGGTCGCCATGGGGTGGGCGTCGCGGCGGAATCCTTTATAAAAGCCGGTCAATTGATCGTGTACCATTGTGTGATAAGTGATATCGTTGACAAACTCTTGCATTTGCCGACCATTCGGCAATTCATCATGCATCAATAAGTAGCAAACCTCCATGAAATCGCATTTTTCGGCGAGTTGTTCAATCGGATAACCTCGATAAAGAAGAATTCCCTTGTCGCCGTCGATGAAAGTGATTCTAGAACTACAACTAGCGGTGGATGTGAAGCCCGGGTCGTATGTGAATACGCCGGTATCACGGTAGAGTGTTCGGATATCGATGACATCGGGACCGATAGTACCTTGTAGAACAGGTAGTTCACATGAAATCCGGTCGTCCTCATTTCGTATCGTTACTTGGTTGTGGTTTGTCATGGTATTACCTTTCTGTTAAGTATTCGTGATATCACGGCCTGTTAAATTTATAGCCATTAACGCGCGGGAGTGCAGTTGTCAACAATTATAATGCAATGGCACAAACGTAAGACCCTACGTATTTCTTTATTAATGTCGGAAATCAAAATACCGATTATAAAGAAAGTTTCCATAAACTATTTCGTGGTTGTGCAATCGTAACTATTCACTCCCCCGGCAATTATCGTTCCCACGCTCTGCGTCACTGCCATTAAGTTAAGGATTTTTCCGTTCGCCCTGAGCCTGTCGAAGGGTGAATGGAAAAATCCTGGGTCGATAAGTCGCTCTTTCCCAAGCTCCAGCTTGGGAAACACACCTCGGAAGCTCCAGCTTCCTGAGACCGACACAACCTCCGCACACTCTCAATCAACCCCAACTCGCTCGCTCGTTCAATCTTTCTTGATTGTCGGGAAGCTAGAGCTTCCTGAATAGGTTACCCAAGCTGGAGCTTGGGTAACAGCATATTTTAGTTTTTGCGACTACGACTGGCCCCTGCTCGGACACTTGGCTTCGGCAAGCTGAAGCATCTTGCTAATCAGGTTATTTTTTTACGGCATTCTCGATTGCGGTTTTAGCTAATTCGGTAATTCTGGGCCAGTCTTTGGCTGCGACGGCATCATCCGGTGCTAACCAGGATCCGCCAACACAGGCAACATTCGGTAAGCTTAGATACTCATTATAGTTACTCGCCGATATTCCTCCGGTTGGGCAGAATGTTACTGAAGGAATGGGGCCGGCAATACCTTTCAGCATATTGACACCGCCCGCTGCAGCCGCAGGAAAAAACTTAAAGTGATCCAGGCCGTATTCCATTCCTAACATGAGTTCTGAGATCGTTGATATTCCAGGAATTAATGCGATGTTACTATTCGTCGCGGCTTTCAATAATGTCGGCGTCAGTCCGGGGCTGATGGCAAATACGGCACCGGCATTTTCGGCGGCTTGTAATTGCTCCGGAGTGGTGACTGTGCCTACGCCAACGATGGCATCCTTGACTTGTTCGCTGATAAGCTTAATGGCATCGAGCGCAATCGGTGTGCGTAACGTGATTTCAAGGACTTTGATGCCGCCTTCGGTCAATGCTTGCGCTAGAGGTACTGCGTCCTCGAGGTTTTTGATGACCATGACGGGCATGACGGGCCCCGCATTCAGCACTGCAGAGGGATGAAGTTTCCAATTGTTCTGTGTCATTTAAATTGAGTTTCCGATAGATTAGTTATGTGTTGTCAATCGATTGACAAGGCGGTTAGTCGTTGAGAAACACGTTGGTTGCCCCGGTTTCCGCTGAAGAGGCGTTCAAGCGGAAACCTGCAAACAATTCACGGCCCATGCCGTGATGATGGTCTTTGGCGTGGTTTGCCGCCGGGCGGCGCGCATTGAATTCGGCATTGTCGACCAATACATTGATTTCGCCGGTTTGTGCATTTAAACGAATCATATCACCATTACGAACTTTTGCTAGCGGGCCGCCGTCCTCGCATTCCGGACACATATGAATCGCCGAGGGGACTTTGCCTGAGGCACCGGACATGCGTCCGTCTGTTACCAGAGCTACTTTGAACCCTTTGTCTTGTAATAAACCCAGTGGTGGAGTCAGTTTATGCAATTCCGGCATGCCATTGGATTTCGGGCCTTGGAATCGTATGACCGCAATAAAATCCTTTTCCAGTTCGCCGCGTTTGAAGGCCTCCATTAGGTCATCTTGATCATCGAAGACAATGGCCGGCGCTTCTACGATTTGATGTTCTTCTTTCACTGCGGAAACTTTTGAAATGCCGCGTCCCAGATTACCGTGCATGACATGCAAGCCACCGCTCTTGGCAAAAGGTTTTTCCACGGTAGACAATACTTCGGGATCAAGGGAGGCAGCCGGGGAAGGCTCCCAAGTTAATTGGCCGTCGATGAGTTTGGGTTCTTGCGTATAGTGTTGCATACCTCGTTCGTCGGCGACAGTGATGATGTCTTCGTGCAACAAGCCGTTGCGTAATAGTTCGCCGATCAACACACCCATACCGCCGGCTGCTTGGAAATGATTCACATCGGCAGGGCCGTTCGGATAGATTTTAGCGATTAACGGCACTACTTTCGATAGATTATCGAAATCGTCCCAATTGATCACGATGCCCGCCGAGCGTGCGATGGCGACTAAATGCATCGTGTGGTTCGTAGAGCCGCCGGTTGCGAGCAGGCCGACGATGGCATTGACAATGGCTTTTTCGTCGATGACATGGCCGATGGGGCGGAAATCGTTACCTAGTGCCGTGAATTTCAGTACCTGCTTGGTAGCCGCTTTAGTCAGTTCGTCACGTAGCGGCGTGTAAGGATTAATGAACGAACTTCCGGGAAGATGCAGACCCATGATTTCAACCATCATTTGGTTGCTGTTCGCGGTACCGTAAAAAGTGCAAGTGCCGGGGCCGTGGTAGGCTTTCGATTCGGATTCAAGCAGTTCCTTGCGCCCGATTTTGCCTTCGGCGTATTTTTGACGAGTGCGTGCTTTTTCTTTGTTAGTAATGCCGCTGGTCATTGGGCCGGCCGGCACGAATACGGCAGGCAGGTGACCGAAACTTAATGCGCCTATTAATAAGCCGGGTACGATTTTATCGCAAACTCCCAAATATAGGGCGGCGTCGAACATGTTGTGGCTTAAGCTAATTGCGGTCGACATCGCTATGACGTCACGGCTGAACAATGAAAGTTCCATGCCGGGTTGGCCTTGCGTGACGCCGTCGCACATTGCAGGAACGCCTCCGGCAAATTGCGCGACGCCGCCGGCTTCTTTCGCCGCATCTTTGATTAGACTGGGAAAATCTTTATAAGGCTCGTGGGCCGATAGCATGTCGTTATATGCGGATACGATTGCGATATTGGCTTTTTGGTCGCCGGCTAGGTCTGCTTTTTCCGAAGCGGCACAAGCGGCGAAGCCATGCGCGAGATTGCCGCAGCCAAGCACCGAGCGATGAGGGCCTTTTTTGACCGCCGAATCGATTCTAGCTAAATATAAGGCGCGGCTTTCACGGCTGCGTTCGATAATCTCTTCGGTAACTGAATTAAGAATAGGATGCATTTTATCTTCCTGCTGTTGGAGGTCGCGTATGAATCGCCAATTATCTGAACGATGATAAAGAGTCTTTATCGCTTCGCTCGAAAGGTGGTTGCCGTTAAGTTATCGTGTCTTGGGAATGGCGTCGGTTTGGCCTGGCAGGCGTCGGTGACTTTGCAGGATAAGACTTAAGCCGCGTTGTTTTAAAGTTTTTTGCGATTGCATAAGCGATAAGGTAAAAGTGTTATTTAGCAGAAGGCGATTGAGTTTGGTTCTATCACTTTAAGCAAATATTGGGCCGATAGAATTATTTTGTAAGCCTTTGTTTTTCATGTGTTCTTGTTTTGCACTCGCTTGTGTCCAAATCATTGGAAGGGCGAATTTAGGCTGTAATTATACATCTAAACCGGTGCTTGCACCAAAATAGCCAAAAATCATCCAGTCGTGCGTGCCGGATGGTGTAGGTAGGGAAGCTGAAATCAATGACAGATTTTAAACTTTATCGATGTCGGGTACAATTGCCGGCCTTTGTTGATCCGGTATCGGAAATGGTGCTTAGAGGAAATCATAAATGACTGTTTTAGTTGGAATCATTATGGGGTCGACTTCCGATTGGGAGACGATGCAATTTGCGGCCGAGAAGCTGGAACAATTCGGTATTGCTCATGAAGTTGAAGTCGTCTCCGCGCATCGAACGCCGGATAAATTATTTGCTTATGCCGATGCTGCGGAAAGCAGAGGTTTGGAAGTGATCATCGCCGGCGCCGGCGGGGCAGCTCATTTGCCGGGCATGGTCGCGGCAAAAACGGCGGTTCCGGTATTGGGTGTACCGATTCAATCCAAAGCGCTCAACGGCATGGATTCTTTATTGTCGATTGTGCAAATGCCGGCCGGTATTCCGGTCGGAACATTGGCGATCGGTAAGGCGGGAGCGATCAATGCGGCGTTGCTGGCGTCGGCAATAGTCGGTAATAAATATCCCGAATACCGGGAAGCTGTGCACCATTTTAGGCAACAACAGACTGATGCGGTGCTGGCTAATGCCGATCCGAGGAGTGTCGAATAATGATGATTGGTATTTTGGGTGGCGGGCAATTGGCAAGAATGTTGGCATTGGCGGGAAAACCCTTGGGCTTGCAATTCATGTTTTTGGATCCGGCGGACGAGGCTTGTGCGAGCGAATTAGGCGAGCATTTGCAAGGTGACTATACGGATCGTACTCTATTGACGCAAATGGCCGAACGTTGCGATGTGGTGACTTACGAATTCGAAAACGTTCCGGTCGATATTATCGATTTTATCGCTGAAAAAACGCCTGTTTATCCATCGGCTAAGGCCTTAGCGGTAGGCCAAGATCGCTTGACCGAAAAGAATTTTTTTCGAGAACTGGGTATTCCGACCGCGCCTTATTATGCTGTCGATAGTTTCGATCGCTTGCAGGAAGTTATGCCGGAAATTGGTTGGCCGGCGATTTTGAAGACCCGAAGACTTGGCTATGACGGGAAAGGTCAAGCCATTTCCCGTTCCGCGGCCGATTTACAGCAAGCTTGGCGGGAACTGGAAGGTTCGCCGGTCATTGTCGAAGGTTTCGTGCCGTTTCGCCGAGAGGTTTCTATCATCGCCGCGCGCAATGTTTCAGGAGCTATCGTTTATTATCCATTATCGGAAAATCAGCATCGAGGCGGTATTCTTCGTTTGGCCAAGAGTTGCGATAACGATCCATTGCAGTCGCAAGCCGAATCGATGATTGCAAGATTGTTGGAAGCCTTGAATTATGTTGGCGTACTGGCGCTAGAGTTGTTCGATCTCGACGGGCATCTAGTCGCTAACGAATTTGCACCGCGCGTACATAATTCGGGTCATTGGACGATCGAAGGTTCCGAAACCAGCCAATTTGAAAATCATTTGAGAGCGATACTCGATCAGCCCTTGGGTAGCACTAAGACACGCGGTTTTGCCGCAATGCAAAACTTTATAGGCGGCGTGCCGAGCCTGAAAGAGGTGTTGGCTCTGTCCGAAGTTCACATGCATTTATATAATAAGACGCCAAGAAAAGGCCGTAAAGTCGCGCATGCCACAATCAGATCGGATACTCCGGAAGCTTTATCCGGGCGGATAGCTGCGTTGGCAAAGCTGGCCGAGCAGACCGACGATTCTTGAAAGCAGGCTTCCGGTATCCGTTTCTGGACCCCGTCCTTATTTATAGGATAGACTGACCGGATTATTTTTTCAGATCTTGATTATGACTTACTGTATCGCCGCTTCACTCAATGAAGGTCTCGTTTTGGTGTCCGATTCAAGGACCAATGCCGGGATCGATAATGTCAGCACTTATGGGAAAATGCATGCGTTCGATACGAATGCCGATCGCAAAATCGTTTTGTTGAGCGCGGGCAATTTAGCCACGACGCAAGCTGTTTTAGAACAGTTGAAGCGCGATAAGCTCAAGGATGCGAAGCTTAATATCAATTCGGTGGACTATTTGTCGGATGCGGCCAATTACCTCGGTCAAGTCAGTCTCGATAAACAAAAACAGCATCTCGATACCGAAGGGCAATCGGCGTTCAATCCGTCCGCCACGTTTATCATTGCCGGTCAAATCGGTAATGAGCCGCCAGGGGCTTATATGGTCTATGCCGAGGGCAACAGTATCACGACTTCTCCGCATACTCCATTCCTGCAAATCGGCGAAATTAAATACGGTAAGCCGGTGTTGGATCGTTTTTTGAAGCTCGAGACACCATTGGACGAAGCCGCGCGCTGCTGCTTGGTTTCGATGGATTCGACGATACGCAGTAATGCTAGTGTCGGACCCCCGGTCGAAATGTTGATTTATCGTAAGGATAGTTTCCGTCTGGATGAGTATTATTGTTTCGAGGCTGAAAACCCTTATATGGTTAATCTAAGAAAAAGCTGGGAAAGCACGTTGCGTGATGCCTTTGCGAAGTTGCCGCCGTTAATGCCGCAGTACGCTAAGCCATTGGAGCCCGATCTTTAAGTCGTAATTATTCATGCCTCTATCGTTCTCATCCTCCAGAGCTCGCCGTTATACACAAGTAACGTCATGCGTATTGGTAAACGCTTATCGTAATTTCGGTGAGCTCTGTTGTTTAATAAGCTACAGAACAGTGCACACACGGGCTTCGATAAAAAACCATGGTTATCAGCATTAATGGCTCCGATAGTCGCGACGAAGGCGTCGCTCCCACAGAGAGCGGCAGACGCTATGTGGGAGCGATCCCCTGATCGTCCCTCACCTAACGCTAGGTGATGGAAAGTCGAGAGTGTTAAGTGACAATAAATGGTATCGAGGTCTCATTGACTAAGTTTGCAAAAGGGTAATTTTTGACTTATACCTTTCGTATTTCAAATTTCGGCGATGCATCCATGGCACTGGATTCCGTCAATTCCTGGCGGAATTGCGGGTTTTTCTGCGGGAAAGGTTGTTTAACCAGTCCCTAACGTTTTTATTCTTAGACTGTTTTTCGATCAAAAAAGAGTAGTGCCAGGTTGCAAACCGTTTTGCCACGGGCGCTTATCGCCACCGTCGTCCTAAGGGTCTTGCTACTGCCGCTTCCCACCAATTTAATTCGCGTACGATCGAATTTTGACAGTTTTCATAACCGCTGTATTCGATGCCTTTAAATATCTCTTTTTGTAACCAAGCATAGGCTTCCGGTGATTCGCTTTTCAATCGCTGCGGAATCAAAATATACTGACTAAGTAGTTCTGCAAGTTTTTCATTGATTTTGCCGTTATAACGGCCGTCATTGACTTCCCATAGAAATTCAAAGGCGTCGAACCAGCGCGATGGCCATAACGCCAAATCAGCATCCTTGATCATATGCATATAGACGATATCGGTCGAGAGTTTGCGATACCAAAAGAAAAAATATAGCGATTCATGTCCGTCCCAAAAATGAAAGTTGTCGATCACATGAGCCAGTTCATGCACGATCAACGGAATTCTGAAATCTACTAGATATTTCAGCCCGATATCCTTATAAAACTGACCCTCTTTGGCTTTATCGAAATTCTTGATCGTGAAAACAATGCGATTAGTGCCGCTGTACACCTGAGCGACGACTTGGTTAATAAAACCGACGCCTGGAATGATAGTTAGGGGGTGTGTGTCGTCGGCCCAAACTTGGCTTTCGGTGTCGTCCGGAAATGCATCAAGGATCAATCGCTGCGTTTTTTCCGGGATTTTAGCGTTAATGAATACGTTATCGAGATCCCTGATCGGCTTAGCTTTGACGATAAAGTCGCGCATGAACGGCGGAATCTTTCTTAGGCCTTTTTCAAATGCATATAAATGATCGGCTTCAAAACGCGGCAGGCGGTAATGGTTGCTATGCTTGATCGCGGTTTTGGTGTCGTAAAACAGCGCTAAAACGCGAAGCGCATTTTCTTTATCATCCCAATAACCTTCGAGAATACATAACTCGTCCTGGTTTTGATTGCGGCAATGTTTCTTGATTTGCTTTAGGTCGTCGAGGTGATCGGGGTGGGTGTGGCGGGTTAGGAAAGCGACTGCCGCTTGCCGGAGTCCTGGATTATTGTTTTCGTAATGATGAATGATTTCATTAAGTCGCTCGATAGGTAAATAGCCGGATTCGCTTGTGGTGCATAATAATTCGGAGTCTTGGGAAAGCGTGAAGAAGCGGTTTTGGAAAAGGCCGCTAAAAAATTGCTCTTGCGCCGATGCCTGTAGGTGCATGGCGGTCAGCAGAATGAGCCCCATAATTCTTAAATTCGGCAGTTTAATCATGAGGCACTTGAGGTCTTTCAATCGCTTGTCCTAAAGTTTTGAATAACTTTTTAGGGGAAAAAAATGATTTGCATACGCAGAACAAGCCATTGAATTAACTTTTTATTCTTCATGGTTGTTATGGTGAAATGCCTTTTCAAGGTTGATGTTTCAGAGCTCGTAATAGCAATGCTTTGATAAAATCATGGAGAGGTTTGTTCCTTAATCTTAATCAAAATATTCACGCGTCGATTCTTTTCCCTGCCTTCAGGTGTATCGTTGTCGGCAATCGGTTGCGTGTCTGCGTAAGTCACTGCGCGCATTCGAGTGCTCTCAAGGCCTTGTGTTGTCAAGTAGTGCAAAACACTTGTGGCTCTAGCGGCACCTAATTCCCAGTTTGACGGAAATTGAACGGTTTTGATCGGACGATTATCGGTATGACCTTCAATGAAAATCAATCCGACAGCCTGTTGTAACAGAGGTACTAGATCGTCTAGTAAATGTTTGCCCGGGTCGGTCAAGTTGGCTTGCGACGACTCGAATAAAATGTTGTCTTGGATTTCCAGTTGTGCATAATCCTCCGTTACCTTGATCGCTACCGACTTATCCAATCCCATTTGTTCGAGTTTTTCCGATAATTTTGATTCTAGTGTTTCCTGTGGCGTTGTTTCCGGACCGGGTATTAAAAAAGTTTCTACCAGTTCAATATCGGGCGTTATTTTGTCGCTAACAATCGGTTCCTCAGGTTTTTCAATTGGGGGTATGGGAGGCCCTATAAATGGTGCGGCAGTCGGCTCGGGCTTCGTTTCGATAGCCGGAGGCGGTTTTTTGATAATCCGTTCGGCTTTGGGTAAGGCCGGTTTTGTTTTTTTAACCGGTTGCGGAGTGGCAATCAATGCCTTGGGTTCTGTTTCGACAGAAAAATCGCTAAGCGCTATGAGCGTAATGATGAACATTAGAATCAATACGAATACGTCGAGATAGCTGATGAGCCAGTTTTGATTTCCCGGCTTATGGCTGTCTTCCATCAATTCCTCAAATGTTTGCGAAGACTGCAGTTTGAAAAAAGGGTCTTTATTCATCGATTTTCAGTTCATTATCATAATGAGCAATAAATGATTTGAGCGTTTCCCTTACAAAAGAAGGGCTGCGATTGTCGGCGATTAAAGTGATGCCCTCCATGACCATGCTCATAATCATGACGCGATGTTCGGTGCGTCTTTCTAGTTTGATTGCGATCGGGGTAAAAACGAGATTGGCTAGTATCAAACCGTAAAATGTCGTGATTAGAGAAACCCCCATGTTGAAGGTAATAGCGCCAATATCCCTCATGTCGATGATTTGCAGCATATTAATCAAGCCGATCAACGTGCCCAGCATGCCGAAGGCCGGTGCAAAGGTTGCCATGCTGTGAAAAATATTGGCTTCCGCTTTTTCCTTGGCTTTCAGTCGAGCGATTCGCCATTTCAATAACGACAAAATATCATCGACAGGCGTTTGATCGACAACCAATTGAAAGCCGGTTTTCAGATAAGGGTTATTGATCGTATCGATAATGTTTTCAATGGCCGTGAAGTTTCGAGTGAACCACATTTTCGAAACATTAATGATCTCATCGGCTTCATGTTGAGGGTTTAGGCTTTCGTAAAGAAAAATCAGTTTGACCGATTTTAATCCATTAATGATATCTCTTAAGGGGTAGCTCAACAGTACCGAAGCAATCGTGCCGACAACGACAATAAAGAGTCCAGTCCAATTCATGAATGATTTGGAATCATTGGCAGCATAAAGACCGATAAATAAGCACAACACTATGCCGCATAAAAAGCCTAGAGCAGTCGAGTAATTTAATTTCTTTTTAGTATTCTGAAAAGTGTGGTTTAGCAAGTTGCTTTTTTTCATCGGCTTATTTTAGGCAATGCTATGCAAATGGTTTAAGGAAAAAAGGGACTTTGCGAAATGTTGAATTAAACATTCGAAGCTACTCCCTTTATACTCAATAATTAGCTATCTTTGTGAAGGTATGGGGTGTGGCTAGCGAGGATGTCGGCAGCAGGGATTGCTGCCGTCAAGCCCCCATGGAGGGGTTCACGGCGGTCCTCGATAGACACATCCCATACCTTTTATTCTTAGACGGTTTTTCAATCAAAAGGGAGTATTTAGCGTCTCTGGTCGGTTTGGCTTCAGTATTGATTATAAATCAACGCCCTCCATAAGTTAGGGAAGTTATTTGCGAACAAGTGCTTATGCTGAATAATGACAAACATTCGCTCATTGTAACTATTCAGTCCCCTGGCAATAATCGTTCCCACGCTCTGCGCTCATCGTTATACATAAGTCAAAAATTACCCTTTTGCCATCTTAACCAATGAGACCTCGATACCATTTATTGTCACTTAACATTAGCGGATCACCTAACGCTAGACGAACCGCGTAGGGTACGCTGTGCGTACCATGGTAACCCCGCGATATTCATGTGCCAACCGAACCGCCAGGGCACG
>JAHJSQ010000078.1 GCA_018830325.1 Gammaproteobacteria bacterium | reverse complement strand
CACCTAAATCCAGCACCTAAATTCCATAGGTCTTTGGCAATGATTCAAAATCATGGCTTAATTTAGGTGCTGGATGAATTATCCAAGATAGTTAACCATAGCCAATGGACTATGGAATTTAGGTGCTGGGTGAATACGTCCGTGTAGGCTCGACGGCGGCTATCCCTGCCGCCGACGCCTGTCGATCGAGCAACCGCACCCTCTTCGGAACCGGAATTGCCGGAATGGAGATTTTTATATCGAAAAATTAGATAAAGAGTCTTAATCTACGAACTTTCACAGTAATGACCGGTCCGCTTTTCAAACCGCCTTTTTAATTCTCTCCAGAGCATTTTCCAAGTTTTTCATGCTGGTCGCGATCGAGATTCTGACGTGACCGGGACAACCGAAGGCAGAGCCAGGCACCAGCGCGACACCGGCATTTTCGATCAGGTATTCTGAAAAATCCAAGTCATCTTTGATGTTGTCCATTTTGGCGATAGCTTGTTCGACATTCGGGAATACGTAGAATGTGCCGTCGGTTTCAAGGCAATCGATGCCGTCGATTTTGTTCAATTCCGAGACGACGAAATCATGGCGTTTCTTGAATTCGGTCATCATCATATCGATGAACCCTTGATCGCCGGTGAGTGCGGCTTCGGCGGCATATTGCGAAATCGAGGTCGGATTCGAGGTGCTTTGCGATTGAATGGTGCTCATTGCTTCGATTAGGTTGGCTGGCCCTGCCGCATAGCCAATGCGCCATCCGGTCATCGAATAGGCTTTAGAGACGCCGTTCATCACGAGGGTGCGGTCGTAAAGTTCCGGGCAAGCGTTCAGAATATTGACGAAGTTGCCTTTTTGCCAAAGGATATGTTCATACATATCGTCGGTCGCGATCATAATGTCCGGGAATTCTTTCAGTACATTGCCAAGGGCTTTTAGCTCGTCGAGCGAATAGGCGACGCCGGTCGGATTCGACGGGCTGTTTAGGAAAATCAGCCGGGTCTTGTCATTAATCGCCGCGCGCAGTTGTTCCGGCGATATTTTAAAGTGCTGCGCCTGTGTCGTTTCGATGACGACCGGTATGCCGCCGGCTAACAGCACCATGTCGGGATAAGAGACCCAGTACGGTGCAGGAATGATCACCTCGTCGCCTTCGTTCAACAGTGCTTGCGTCAGGTTGTAAGAGCTCTGCTTGCCGCCGCACGAAACCAGAATTTGCTTGGCTTGGTAATCGAGGCCGTTGTCTTTTTTGAATTTGTCGATGATTGCTTGTTTCAGGCTTGGCGTGCCGCCGACCGGAGTGTATTTCGTAAAGCCTTTATTCATCGCTTCGATTGCGGCGGCTTTGATATGATCCGGTGTGTCGAAGTCCGGTTCGCCGGCGCCGAGGCCGATAATGTCCTTGCCGGCGGCGCGCATGGCGGCGGCTCTTGCTGTGATCGCCAGTGTCGGTGAGGGTTTAACGGATTGAACTCTGCCGGAAAGTTTTATGCTCATAAGTACCTGTCAAATCAATGTAAAAGTAGTCATGATTATACTCTATGTATAATAGCTGTTGAAATTCCATTAGAGAGTGAGTGTGTGAAAAAGGCATTTAATATTCAAGGCCGTTTTCAACCGGCGGGCGATCAGCCGATGGCAATTAACCAATTGGTCGAAGGATTGAACGACGGCGAAGTGCATCAAACCTTGCTCGGGGTGACAGGCTCGGGCAAGACTTTTACGATTGCCAATGTGATTGATCAAGTACAGCGTCCGGCGATGATTTTAGCGCCGAATAAGACATTGGCCGCGCAATTGTACGGCGAGATGAAGGAGTTTTTTCCGGAAAATAGCGTCGAGTATTTCGTGTCCTATTACGACTATTATCAGCCGGAAGCCTATGTGCCGGCTTCGGATACCTTCATCGATAAAGATGCTTCGCTGAATGAGCATATCGAACAAATGCGTTTATCGGCGACTAAGGCGCTGATCGAACGCGAGGATACAATTGTCGTCGCGACCGTGTCGGCGATTTACGGCTTGGGTGAACCGGAATCGTATTTTCAAATGGTCTTGCATTTGGTGCGCGGCGATTTGATCGATCAACGCGCGATCGTGCGTCGTTTGGCTGAAATGCAATATACGCGTAATGAAACCGAATTGCGCCGCGCGACCTATCGCGTGCGCGGCGAAGTCATCGATATATTTCCGGCGGAATCTGAACAGGAGGCGCTTCGTATCGAGTTGTTCGATGATGAAATCGAGCGACTGTCGCTGTTTGACCCGTTGACCGGCGAAATTAAGCAGCGTATTGCGCGTTACACGGTCTACCCAAAGAATCATTACGTCACGCCAAGGGATCAACTATTAGCAGCAGTTGACGCGATTAAGATCGAACTGAAAGAGCGGTTAGCGCATTTATATTCACTGAACAAATTGGTTGAAGCGCAACGTCTGGAGCAGCGGACTTTATTTGATCTCGAAATGATCATGGAAGTCGGCTATTGTTCCGGCATCGAAAATTATTCACGTTACCTGTCCGGTCGCGGCCCGGGAGAGCCGCCCCCGACGATGTTCGATTACTTGCCGGATAATGCCTTGGTCATTGTCGATGAAAGCCATGTGACGATTCCGCAGATCGGTGCGATGTATAAAGGCGACCGCTCGCGTAAAGAAACCTTGGTCGAATACGGGTTCAGATTGCCGTCGGCGCTCGATAACCGCCCGTTGACCTTCGAAGAGTTCGAAGCAAAATCTAGGCAGCGAATCTATGTTTCGGCAACGCCTGGACCTTATGAAAAAGCACATTCCGGTGTCTTTGTAGAGCAGGTCGTCAGGCCGACCGGCTTGCTTGATCCGGAAATCGAAGTTCGGCCCGCGACGACTCAGGTCGATGATTTATTGTCGGAGATCAACAAGCGGGTCAAGGTCAATGAGCGCGTGCTAGTCACGACGTTGACCAAGCGCATGTCCGAGGATTTGACCGAGTATCTGGCCGATCACGACGTTCGCGTGCGTTATCTGCATTCGGACATTGATACGGTTGAGCGGGTTGAAATTATTCGCGATTTGCGGCTCGGACAATTCGATGTGCTGGTCGGTATCAATTTGCTGCGCGAAGGCTTGGATATTCCCGAAGTTTCGTTGATCGCGATTTTGGATGCCGACAAGGAAGGTTTCTTGCGTTCGACCGTGTCTTTGGTGCAAACGATAGGCCGCGCGGCGCGCAATGTACGCGGTAAGGCGATCTTGTACGGCGATAAGATCACGCGTTCGATGCAACAGGCGATCGACGAAACCGAGCGTCGCCGTGAAAAGCAAAGCCGGTTTAACGAGCTCAACCATATCACGCCGACAACGGTATTCAAGTCGGTTAAGGATATTTTGGAAATCGCCATTCCGGGCGCCGGCTTTCAACCGGTTGCGAAGGCCGTAGCCGTGACCGAGCCCGATGCGGACTATAAAGCGATGACGCCGAAACAAAAAAGCAAGAAGCTCAAACAGATGGAAGAGCAAATGTATAAGCATGCTCGGAATCTGGAGTTTGAAGAAGCTGCGCGTCTTAGGGATGAGATTAAATTATTGCAGGAGATTTATGTGGCGGAGTAGTTTGTTGGCAGTTAGCAGTGAAAGGTGAAAGGTGAAAGGGGCAAGGTTAAAGGGGGAAGAGGTAAGGTTGTTGGTGGGTTTAGAGGGTTTCCCTTAAGTTAAGGGAAACTCGTCGTTCCGTCATGGATGGCAGGCTTTTGAGGCGCATTCGGTCCTGAATGCCAGCATTACTTATTCTGTGAAGGCGCTTAATGGCATGGGGTTTAGTGGGTGATGGTTTATTTGTTGTGTTTTTGGGAGGGTAGGCAATGAGGTTTAAATTAGGTTGCGATCTCGAATATCAGGTTGATTCCTTTAGTACGTTTATTTTTAATTTTCGAATCGCGCAGATCGACTGCCAAAAGATTATTAGCGAACATCTGCAATTGAATCCTGTTATTCCTGTTGATGAGTTTGCGGCGCCCGTTCTAGAAAATCGATATTTCAGAGTCAATGTATCGGCAGGAACGAATTTGCACGTTTCGTATCGGGCAGAAGTTGAAATGTCGCACTTTTACGGTGATCCGAACCGAATCGTGGAGATTCAGCCGGCGGATTTACCGAAAGAAACCTGGCCTTATCTCTACCCAAGCCGCTTCTGTCAATCGGACCGGCTAATTAATCTTGCCCTTTCGGAGTTTGGTGGAGAGTTGATGGGTTATTCCAGAGTCACGGCCATCTGTAATTGGATTTTTGATAAAGTTTATTATCAATACGGTGTCAGTAGTTCGCATACTTCCGCATTCGATACCGCTACTGAGCGAATCGGGGTGTGCCGGGATTTCGCGCATTTGGGCATTGCGTTTTGCAGGGCCTTGAATATTCCGGCGCGGTTTGTCTCCAGTTATGCTTATGGGTTGGCGACACCCGATTTTCATGCCTGTTTCGAAGCCTATTTGGATAATCGATGGTATTTATTCGACGCCACCCGTCTGGCGCCGCAGAACGGTATCGTGCGTATCGGCACGGGGCGCGACGCGGCCGATGTTTCGATAGCCACAATCTTTGGAAATGTTTCAATGAACGATATGCGTATTTTTATCGAGCATGTTCCTGATCCGGATTGTCCCGGAATTCCGGAGCCGACGACGGAGGCCATTGCGATTTTATGAGGCTGAATTCTGCCGGGATTTTCAGAATAATCGAGTTGTTTGGTCTTATTGCTCGCCATAAACCCTTTTTATCAGTGCCAGGAACCATTGCGGGCGGAAGATGACGATGAACAGCGCGATTAGACTGACAGTTGGGATGGGTCCGATATCGAGCAGCATGAACACGATCATCGCCGATAACAGTTGAAGCCGGGCGACGGCTGACGCAAGGTTTTTTTTTCGCCCCGGATTGCCATCGGATGCGCCGGAGCTATCCGGCGAAGTTGGATTTTGCCGCGAATTTCGATAGATATTATCGACAAGGGTCTTAAACCAGCGCGGGCGGAACAAGGCAACGAACGCACCAATCGGTGAGGCGATCGGAAACGGTCCGATGCTTGCGATTACGATCAGAATCAATGCAAAAACGCACTTCAAGCGTATCGTTGTCATTTTCTATGTCCTATTATCACGATTTTGTTCGATGGCTCGGAAATGGCTAAATCAATTAACATCAGCGTAACTTGGAGTGTCGGTACCGTCAATTTACGATTTAAGTATTGATCCTAAAAAGAGCAGTTGAGAGCCTCAAACTACCGTTCGCCCTGATCCCTTCGGCTACGCTCAGGAGAGCCAAGTCGAAGGATGAGCGGGAGTTTGAGGCTTCACCCGGTCGGTGAAAGTGTTGTAGCCCCTTCATGCTTCGACTTGGCTCAGCACGAACGTTCTACAACACATGCCAACAGCTCTTTTCAGGTTGATCGTTCATTAATTCCACACTTTAAGTATTGTGTAGCGAGGCATTGTGGTGGTTTATGTTCGGATGGTGCCTCAAATAAATTTAATTTAAATCGTTGCAAAAAATAAATGCTTCGATATAATAGCGGGCCTGAACACAAAGACCTTAGGCGCGTAGCTCAGTTGGTTAGAGCACCACCTTGACATGGTGGGGGTCGTTGGTTCGAATCCAATCGCGCCTACCAAATTTCAAAGCACCGTATATCGGTGCTTTTTTGTTAGTGAACCTTGATAAGCTTAAATTAACATGCCGGTAATCACACTTCCCGATGGATCACAGCGTGAATTCGACCATTCCGTCACAGTTATGGATGTGGCTCGTTCTATCGGTTCCGGATTGGCAAAAGCTACATTGGCCGGTCGTGTTGACGATAAATTGGTCGACGCCGAAACGGTCATCGAGCAAGATGCCCATTTGCAGATTGTAACCGCTAAAGATGAAGAAGGCGTCGACGTAATTCGTCATTCGGCTGCGCATTTGCTGGCGCAAGCGGTTAAGCGTTTGTTTCCCGATGCGCAGGTAACGATTGGACCGGTCGTCGAAAACGGATTTTATTACGACTTTTCCTATAAAAGACCCTTTACGCCGGACGATCTTGCTGCGATCGAAAAAATGATGCAGCAAATCGTCGGCGAAGATATAGCAATCAAACGCTTTCTTCTGTCGCGCGACGATGCGGTTAAGTTTTTTAAGGATCAAGGCGAAGCTTATAAGGCCGAGATCATCGAGTCGATTCCGGCCAATGAAGACTTGTCTTTGTATGCCCAAGGTGAATTTACCGATTTATGCCGAGGACCTCATGTTCCGAGCACAGGTAAACTAAAGGCCTTCAAATTAATGAAGATTGCAGGCGCTTATTGGCGCGGCGATTCCAACAACGAAATGCTGCAGCGTATTTACGGTACTGCCTGGGGCGATAGCAAAGAGCTGAAGGCCTATATGCATCGCCTGGAAGAAGCCGAGAAGCGCGATCACCGTAAGTTAGCCAAATCTCTCGATTTGTTTCATGCTCAAGAAGAAGCTCCGGGTATGGTGTTTTGGCACAGCAAGGGCTGGACGCTCTATCAGCAGGTTGAGCAATACATTCGCAATAAACTGCGTCTAAACGGCTATCAAGAAGTTAAAACGCCGCAAGTCGTCGATCGTTCGCTGTGGGAAAAGTCCGGGCATTGGGATAAGTTCGGCGATATGATTTTTACGACGCATTCGGAAAATCGCGATTATGCGATCAAGCCGATGAACTGTCCTTGCCATGTGCAAATTTACAATCACGGACTAAAAAGTTACCGCGATTTACCGATTCGCATGGCCGAATTCGGTTCCTGTCATCGTAACGAGCCTTCAGGGACCTTGCATGGCTTAATGCGGGTTAGAAACTTTGTGCAGGATGATGCGCATATTTTCTGTACCGAGGATCAAATTCAACAGGAAGTCTCGATATTTATCGACTTATTGTTTGAAGTTTACAAAGATTTCGGCTTCCGCGAAGTCATTATTAAATTATCCACTCGGCCGGAAAATAGGGTAGGTGACGATTCGGTCTGGGATAAGGCCGAGGACGCGCTGGAAGTCGCATTGAACAATAAAGATTTGGATTGGCAGTTGCAGCCGGGTGAAGGCGCTTTCTACGGGCCTAAGATCGAGTTCTCGTTAAAGGATTGTATTGGCAGGGTCTGGCAATGCGGTACGATACAGGTCGATTTTTCAATGCCTGGTCGACTCGGTGCGAGTTATATCGCCGAAGACGGTTCTAAACAAGTGCCTGTCATGTTGCATAGAGCAATACTCGGTTCGCTCGAACGTTTCATCGGTATCCTGATCGAACAGCATGCCGGTACCTTCCCGCTCTGGCTCTCTCCGGTACAGGTTGCTGTACTCAATATTGCCGACAGACAAGCCGAATATGCCGAACAAGTCGTACGTAAGCTGGAGAAACAAGGCTTCAGAACGATAATTGACTTGAGAAATGAGAAGATAGGCTTTAAAATTCGCGAACACTCTATGCAACGGGTGCCGTATCTTCTGATTATCGGTGATAAAGAAATGGACAATCAGTTAGTTACGGTTAGGACGCAAAAGGGTGAAGATTTAGGCAGTCTTTCAATCGATCAATTGACCGAACGGCTAGGTAGTGAGATTGAAGACAAAAAATAATCATTGTTTGGAGGATTAGGGTATCTCAGCGAAAAAAGACGAAGTGCGCATAAATGACACGATCACCTCGAGAAGGGTGAGAGTCGTTGGCGCAGATGGCGAAGCGCTCGGCATTATATCGATCGATGAAGCAAAGCAGCTGGCTTATGATAACGACCTGGATCTGGTGGAGATTTCACCGAATGCGGATCCGCCGGTTTGCAAGGTCATGGATTACGGCAAGTTTCAGTTCGAGCAAAATAAGAAACAGCAGGCCGCCAAGAAAAAGCAAAAACAGATACAGGTTAAGGAAGTCAAGTTTCGTCCGGGCACCGAAGAAGGAGACTATCAGGTTAAATTGAAAAACCTGACTAAGTTCCTCGAAGAAGGCAATAAAACCAAAATTACACTCCGTTTTCGCGGTCGTGAAATGGCTCATAAAGAGCTAGGTATGGATTTATTGAAGCGTATCGAAAAGGATTTGGAAGAGCTGGCCTTGGTTGAGCAGTTCCCTAAAATGGAAGGCCGTCAAATGGTTATGGTCATGGGGCCGAAAAAGAAAAAATAAAAGGGCGTCGTTTGATGCGTCCTTGTTGCTAGGAAGGCAGCAGAAAGCATTGCCTAGGGTAATGCGACACAAATTCTTCAGGGCCTTGCATTTTGCCTTGTCGAGTTTAAATCTCAAGGAAACTTACTATTTTAATCGGAGCAAACAAATGCCAAAAATTAAAACTAATCGCGGTGCGGCAAAGCGTTTCAAAAAAACCGCAGGCGGATTTAAGTGCGGACAATCGCATCGCCGTCACATTTTGACAAAAAAGTCCACTAAAAGAAAAAGACAGTTGCGTAAAGCGGCTCATCTTCACCCGTCCGACGTGCGCATGGCGACACGTATGATGCCTTACAGTTAAAACGACAGGAGAAGAACAGTGGCAAGAGTTAAACGTGGCGTAACAGCCAGAGCAAGACATAAAAAGATTTTAAAGCAAGCGAAAGGATACTATGGCGCGCGCAGCCGGGTTTATCGCGTTGCTAAGCAAGCAGTGATCAAGGCGGGCCAATATGCTTACCGTGACCGCAAACAGAAAAAACGTCAATTCCGCGCATTATGGATTGTTCGTATCAACGCCGCTGCGCGTCTGTGCGGAATGTCCTATAGCCGTTTCATCAATGGTTTGAACAAAGCCAATGTTGCGGTCGATCGTAAAGTGTTAGCCGATTTGGCCGTGCGTGACATGGAAGCTTTCGCGGAATTGGCTAAAATTGCACAAGCCAACTGCAGTAAGCCCTAAAAACAGAAAAACCGGTCGGGTTGGTTCATTCTAGATTTTCGCGATTTTTTGAAATGGCTATGACGCAGGGTGCGCATCGCGCACCTTCCTCAATGGCAACCGATCCCCAAGTGTTTTTCTTTAAAGTGCGCGATTCTTAGTACGGCCGCTTTAGTAATGAGGCGGCCGTGCTTTTTGGATATTTCCCATTCATTTCTAATAGCGAGTTGAGCAGTGTCGGCTACTCTCGAAGATCTCCTGGCGCAAGCTTTACAAGAACTTGCGAATTCTCAAGACCTCAATCAGTTGGATCAGGTGCGCGTTCATTATCTAGGCAAAAAAGGCCTATTTACGCTGCAGATGAAAGAATTGGGCAGGCTCGATCCGCAGCAGCGACGAGAAGCCGGGCAGGTCATCAATCAAGCTAAAAACCAATTTCAAGAAGCGCTTGAAGCGAAGAAGCAAGCGTTAGAAGCAGCAGCGCTGCAACAACGGTTAGCGAGCGAATCTATCGATGTGACATTGCCGGGACGAGGGCAGCAGGTTGCGGGGTTACATCCGGTTAGCCGAACCTTACGCCGTATCGCCAAGATATTCGCCGGCGTCGGCTTCGATGTCGTCGAAGGTCCCGAAATCGAAGACGATTATCACAACTTCGGGGCATTAAACATTCCGGATCATCATCCGGCGCGAGCAATGCACGATACCTTTTATTTCGATGCTCATACGGTACTCCGCACCCACACATCACCGGTACAGATTCGTGTCATGGAAACGCAGCGCCCGCCGTTGAAAGTGATCGCGCCGGGGCGTGTCTATCGTTGCGATTCGGATATCACGCATACGCCGATGTTTCACCAGGTCGAAGGCTTTTTGGTCGATAGCGGAGTAAGTTTTGCTGATTTAAAAGGCGTCGTTTATGAATTTCTGAGTGCCTTCTTCGAAAAGGACATTCAAGTCCGCTTCCGGCCATCCTATTTTCCGTTTACCGAACCGTCCGCAGAAGTCGATATCGAGTGCGTGATGTGTGGAGGAAAAGGCTGCCGCGTTTGCGGACATACCGGTTGGCTCGAAGTGATGGGTTGCGGCATGATTCATCCCGAAGTGTTTAAATCGGTGGGTATTAACGGCGAGCTGTATTCGGGCTTCGCATTCGGTATGGGGGTCGAGCGACTGGCGATGCTGCGTTATGGAATCAACGATTTAAGGTTGTTTTTCGAAAACGATCTGAAATTTTTGCAGCAATTTAGGTAGGTTAAGGTCGGATCATGCAATTAAGTGAAGCTTGGTTAAGGGAACTGGTCAATCCGCCGATTTCGACGGCGGAACTGGTCGGACAATTGACAATGGCCGGTCTCGAAGTCGATTCGGTGACGCCTGCGGCGGCCGATTTTAGCGGAGTTGTGGTTAGCGAAGTGATGGCGATGGAGCCGCATCCGGATGCCGATCGATTGCGAGTCTGCCGGGTCGAGGTTGGTGAGGCCGAACCGTTGCAAATCGTTTGCGGGGCTGCAAATGTTCGCGTCGGTTTGAAAATTCCGGCGGCACTGATCGGTGCGGTATTGCCCGGTGATTTCAAAATCAAAAAGTCGAAACTGCGCGGCGTCGAATCGTTCGGTATGCTGTGTTCCGAAAAAGAGCTGGGTTTGGCAAAAGATGCCGAAGGCTTGATGGAATTACCGGCCGACGCGCCGGTGGGAACCGATATTCGAGATTACTTGTCGCTGAACGACAATATGATCGAGGTTGATTTGACGCCTAACCGGGCCGACTGCCTGAGCGTCGAAGGTATTGCCCGTGAAGTGGCGGTGTTGAATCGCTTGGATTTTAAACCGGAACATGTGATGCCTGCATCTGCGGTTCATCAGGAGACATTAGCGGTCGCGGTGTCGGCAGCCGAATATTGCCCTCGTTATACCGGTCGATTGATTAAGAATGTGAATCCGGATGCTGAAACCCCGTTATGGATGCAGGAACGTCTGCGAAGATCCGGACTGCGTAGTCTCGGGCCTTTGGTCGATGTCACTAACTATGTGTTGTTGGAGATGGGGCAGCCTTTACATGCCTTCGATGCCGATAAGTTGACCGGCGGAATTCGGGTGCGTTTAGCCGACGCCGGAGAAAAACTGAGCTTGTTGAACGATCAAGAAATCGTGCTCGATAACGAAACGCTGGTTATCGCCGATGATAGCCGTGCGTTGGCCTTGGCTGGCGTAATGGGCGGTAGCGAAAGTGCTGTCGGCGACACAACAAACAATATCTTTTTGGAGTGCGCTTTTTTCTCGCCGGATACCATCATGGGCAAAGCGCGCCGATACGGTTTGCATACCGATTCCTCGCATCGCTTCGAACGTGGTGTCGATCCTTATTTACAATCTCGAGCTCTGGAAAGAGCGACGCAACTGATTCTTTCGATTGTAGGCGGCAGCGCCGGTCCGGTTACGGAAGTCAAAACCGAAACGGCCTTGCCGAAACGCTTGCCGGTTTTGTTACGCAAACAACAGGTTTTGGACATTCTTTGCGTCGAGCTTGAAGATGAAGTGGTTTCCGGTATTTTAGAACGTCTAGGCATGTCGGTCGAAACAGCGGAAGAGGGGTGGCAAGTTACTCCACCCGGATTCCGCTTTGATATCGCTATCGAGGCTGATTTGATCGAGGAAGTTGCCCGTATTGTCGGCTACAACAATCTGCCGCAAAGCGAATTATTCATGCGCTCGGAGTTGAGCAAGGCGCCGGAAGCGATGCTCGAACTCGATAGAGCGAAGGATTTTTTAGTCGATAGAGGTTATCAAGAAGCGATCACCTATAGTTTCGTCGATGAGGCGATACAAAAAATCATCGCGCCGGATGATGAGTTTATTCCATTGCAGAATCCGATTTCATCGGAATTGGCTGTGATGAGAACCACTTTATGGTGCGGCTTGCTGCGTGCCGCCTTGCATAATATCAATCGGCAGCATACTCGGGTCCGGTTATTCGAAACCGGTTTACGTTTCGTGCGTCGTGGCGGCGCGATTCATCAGCAAAAAATGCTGGCTGGTCTCGCGATAGGCGATGTTTATGCCGAGCAATGGGGAGATAATGGCCGTGCAATCGACTTTTTCGATGTTAAGGCTGATCTTGAGGCGTTGTTTGCCTTGACCGGTATAACTATGCGGTTTGAGGCTGCAATTCATCCGGCATTACATCCCGGCCAGTCGGCGCAAATTCTCTCTGTGTCAGGAGAAAATGTAGGCTGGTTAGGCATGTTGCATCCGTTGCTCGAAAAGCAGCTCGATTTCGATTCAAGAGTTTTCCTGTTTGAGTTGGACCAAGATTTGTTGCTGAATAAAGCGATTCCTGCGTTCAAGCCATTATCGAAATTTCCTTCGGTACGCCGCGATATGGCTTTGATCGTCGATGAAAAGGTGACGGCCGGTCAAATTGTCGATGCGATAAAAAGCTGTAACGAACCGATGATACAAGACATTATGATTTTCGACGTGTATCGTGGAGCTGGTGTCGAAGCCGGTTGCAAAAGCATTGCCTTAGGGCTGGTTTTTCAAGATTTTTCACAAACTCTTACCGATTCGCAAATAGATGCTATATTTAGCAAACTGTTAGCGGCTTTAGCCGATAAGACCAATGCAAAACTGAGGGATTAAATTTATGGCATTAACGAAAGCTGATTTTGCCGAGAGGCTGTTTGACGAGCTTGGATTAAACAAGCGCGAAGCGAAAGACATGGTGGATTTGTTTTTCGAAGAAATCAAAGGATCTTTGGAAAACGGGGAGCAGGTTAAATTATCGGGATTCGGCAAATTTGAACTTCGGGACAAAAACAGTCGGCCGGGTAGAAATCCGAAAACAGGTGAAGAGATACCGATTACCGCCCGTCGTGTGGTAACATTCAGGTCCGGTCAAAAACTAAAAGCCCGAGTAGAAGCTTATGCTGGAACCGAGTAATAATAATGAACTGCCACCGATACCGGCGAAACGCTATTTTACGATAGGTGAAGTCAGCGAGTTATGTGCGGTCAAGCCGCACGTACTAAGGTATTGGGAGCAGGAGTTTTCAGAGCTAGCCCCAGTAAAACGGCGGGGTAACCGTCGTTACTATCAACGGCATGATGTATTGATGATTCGTCAGATTCGATCGCTCCTTTATGAGCAAGGCTATACGATAGGTGGCGCGAGGGCGCACTTATCAAGCGACGATGCCAAGGAAGATTCAACTAGGACCAAGCAGTTGATTCATCAAATGATCGGCGAGTTAGAAGATATACTGGAAATTCTTAAATAATTAGCAAGCTTTGATTATTCAATAGATAGGCCTGAATAGTAATGTTTGTATTCACTTTTTAATGAATATCCAGTATCATTCATATCTTTTTATATTGTCGGGGCGTAGCGCAGCTTGGTAGCGCACTTGCATGGGGTGCAAGGGGTCGAAGGTTCAAATCCTTTCGCCCCGACCAATTGATTCAAAAGCTTATGATTTTCGATTAAATCATAATGCTATCATTTCGAGGTGCCAATTATAGGTGCTTCAATTTTTATGTTTTGCTCGGATTATCGATCGTCAGTCAATGACGACAGGTCCCGTCCAATTGAGTTCGTCGATCGCTCTTTGAGCCGACTCGATTGTTGGATAGGATGTGTTTAATACATGTCCGGCTTCGCTTCCGATAACGATGAATACCCGAATGCGATTTGAATCGTTATTGATCCTAATAGAGCACACTATCCCCCGTCTAACGAGCCTACGCGCTTCGTTGGCTGTAATTTCAATCATAAAACAATCATTCATATTGATACCTGTGTTGGACAGTCTAGTTTAAGGCTCATTTTGGCACACTTTGGTTTCGTCTGTCTGTTTCCGGCTCATTACAACGATTATTTTTCGCCAAGCACACTTCTCGCTCTTGTTGATTTCCAAATTGGGTATTTGCAGGGCTACCCCATGACCGTAGATTACGCTGATTTGCTATGTAGCTTTTGCATGGCTTGATCGAATTGCCCTTGAAGCAATAATGATAAGACTAAAGCGCTTTCGTCTATCGATTGCTCTATAACTTGCAGTTCGTTTTTTGAGGGTGTGTGTAGCACGTAATTGACAACGGCATTTCTATCGCCTGGATGACCTATGCCGAGTCTTAAGCGCCAGTATTCATTGCTGCCTAATTGCGCATTGATATCTTTCAGGCCGTTATGACCGCCGTGACCGCCGCCTTTTTTCAGCTTGCAAGTACCGGGAGGAAGATCAAGTTCGTCATGAATGACTAGGATTGCTTCGGGGGGAATTTTGTAAAATTTAGCCAACGCGCTAACCGAACGGCCGCTGAGATTCATGAAGGTTGAAGGTTTTAAAAGCCATGCCTCATGACCCGAAGTATTCAGTTTGCCGGCGTTTCCGAAAAACTTGGCTTCGGCGTTCATTCGAGTATTATTGAGTCGTCCGATATGATTTATCCACCAAAAACCTGCATTATGTCGTGTATCTTCGTATTGCTTGCCGGGGTTGCCAAGGCCGACAAAAAGTTTGATTCCTGTCATTTAAAAAATAATTTGTGAAAAAATGGAAGTATTGTTTTTTTAGTGAGGCGCTATTATATACTTCGCGCGGCAATTTTTTCGGAGGTTTGTCGTCCCTTTTGTCCGATAGCAGTATTGCGGAAGATATATGAATGCAGAAGCAAATTTTCTGTCCTGCATCGCTAAAACGCTTGCTGTTGATGCCCTATGCCATCCTTGGCGATCGCAAAGCTTAGACAAAGCTAATGGCGAACGGGATTTTGGAGTGTGTAACCGCTCCTTTTGTTAAATCGTATCGGGTTGCGGTTCAGGTTGTTTTGAAGGCAGTTTTTTTTCTAATTGGCGGCCGAATTCTTCAAGTTGTTTTTGCAATTGCTCACCGAAAGATTCGATCTCTTTTTCAAGCAAGGGCAGTTGTTTTTCAAATTGATTTTGGAATCTTTCACCGAGGTTTTGCAGGCTTTTGAAAAAGTCGTCGAATACGGTTCCTGCCATGTTTTGTCGTGTTTGGAGATAGTCGATTCGCCACAATTCGTTTTCGAAGACCAGTGCCGTTTCAAAGGGTCGAGCACTAAGGCTCGTTTCTTCGGATTTAAGGATCGTTTCGACGGAGGCAATATCGCCGTCGATGATCATTTTGCCGGTTTCGAGCGAGGTGATGTTTGAATAATCGTGAGAAGATGCGGCAAGCGAAGCCTTGCTGGCATCGGTTACGTAGCTTTCGGCGGTAGTTAAGTCGTTATCGATTAGAGCTGTCCAGAATGAGCGGGTGACTTCGTCTGGTGTTTTTGCGCTGTCGCAGCCGCTCAATGCGAATACAATAAACAAAAGCCCGGCGTATACCGGGCTTTTGACGCGCAGTGTGTTTCGATCAATCATCGCCGCCGAAGACGCCAAGCAATTGCAACAAGCTCAGGAACAAGTTGTAAATAGACACATACAACGAGACCGTCGCCAGAATGTAATTGTTTTCTCCGCCGTTAATGATGGCGCTGGTTTGGAACAAAATCATGCCCGACATCAGCAGAATGAACATCGCGGATACTGCCAGTGACAGTGCAGGCATCGAAAATACGACCGCGCCGATTCCGGCCAAAAAGGCAACGAGAATGCCGACCATCAAGAATCCCCCCATGAAGCTGAAATCTTTGCGGGTCGTCAACGCGTAAGCGGAAAGGCCCAGAAAAATTACGCCGGTGCCGCCTAGTGCCGTCAGAATTAATTCATGACCGTTGCTGAATGCATTGATATACATGCTTAAAATAGGTCCCAAGGTCAGTCCCATGAAACCGGTCAAAGCGAATACAAAGACTAGGCCAAGACTGCTGTTACTGAATTTGGTCGTCAGAAACAGCAAACCGAAATAGCCGATCATCGAGACGATCATGCCCGGATGAGGCAGGTTCAGCGTCATTGCCAAACCTGCTGTCAGCGCGCTGAACAATAAGGTCATCGACAACAGCATATATGTGTTTTTCAGCACTTTATTGGTCGCCAGAATGCTTGCTTCCGGCCGTGAAACTGCGGTATTCAATCTCATGTTTAATGACTCCTATGTCAATTAATAACTTACGGATTATACAGACCTCCCAATATTACAAGAGTTTCATTGTGTTTGTAAGTCATTTGCAGCGAAATGTGTAGTCGGCTCATTATTAAAGCTATGTATTCGGTAATTTTTGAAACCACCCACCACTACCGGAAGCACTTAAAAGTTCAATGTGAATTTTAGTGCATGCTATGCCTACCTAATGTCGGCAAAAGGCAACGCATGAAGACACGTTAAACTATTGGTGGTACTGCCTTGGTAGGTAAAGCCTACAATTATGTTTTGAGATTGGTGTAGTATTAATGGCTAATGGATTAACCTTTTTAAAATGCTGAATTACAGTAAAATACGTCGTTTTCCATTAAACCTTCTATTCCATGTCAGAACCTACCGGATTAACGCCTTATGAGTTGATAGGCGGAGAAAAAGCCTTGTTGAGCTTAGTCGACCGATTTTATTTTTTTATGGATACCTTGCCCGAGGCCGAAGGTATTCGCACAATGCATCAACCGGATTTGTCCGGCGCGCGCAACAAACTGTTCAAGTTTTTGTCCGGTTGGCTCGGCGGGCCGGATTTGTTCATTCAAGAATACGGACACCCAAGACTGCGAGCCCGGCATTTTCCGTTTGCGATCGGCGAGTCGGAGCGCGATCAATGGATGCTGTGTATGAAAAAGGCCCTGAGCGAACTGCCTATGGATGCTCGGCTCAGAACCGAATTAAGCGAGGCGCTTCAGCAATTGGCTACGCATATGATTAATGTTCAAGGTGAAAGGTGAAAGGTGGAAGGTGGAATGGGGCTTGACAAGTGGTGGAAAAGCCGCATCATTTCACTATTCACTGAACCAACCCGAGACAAGACAATTTCCAGCTTACCTTTTACTTATCAAATTCGCCGTAGTTCTAGGGCGACTAAAGCGCGGATTACGGTGGCGCCCGGAAAGGTGCAGGTTGTCGCGCCGGCGGGCATTTCCGAGCGAACTTTGCATCGTTTCGTCGAGCAAAAACAACAGTGGGTCGTTCAAGCACTGAATCGCTTGGAGGCGCGCGTTCGGCAAGTGGAAAGCTTGGCGCCGGAATTTTATGTCGACGGCGCCGAGATTCCTTATCAGGGTGAGCGCTATCGGCTCAGCGTCTTGCCGACCCGGTTGAAGCGTATCAAGATCGAATTTTCCGATCGTTTCATTGCACATATACCGGAAACCTTGCCTTCAGACGATCATAGCGAAGCGATACGGGATGCTTTGATTCGTTGGATGAAGGTCGACGCCAAGCTCAAGACCGAATATTATGTCGAAAAACATGCGCACAAATACTTGTTGTCGCCCCGGTCGATTTCGATCCGCTCGCAAAAAAGCCGCTGGGGTAGTTGCGGCATTCATAACGATATTCATCTCAATTGGCTGTTGATTCTGGCTCCGCCCGAAGTATTCGAATATGTCGTCGTGCATGAATTATGTCATATTAAAGTCAGAAATCATTCGAGCCTGTTTTGGCAGTTGGTCGCCGACCATATACCCGATTACCGGCAGCGGCGGAATTGGCTCAAAGAGCAGGGTAGCCGGCTGATGATGGGGCTATAAGGATTTCGCTAAAATTAACTTTCTGGAGTTATGAGCTTTGTTGAGGGTTCGGTAACTCGCCTGGCAGGACGCCGTGAATCCAGCACCTAAATTCCATAGGTCTTTGGCAATGATTCAAAATCATGGCTTAATTTAGGTGCTGTGAATACGTCCTTGTAGGCTTGACGGCGGCTTTCCCTGCCGCCAACACCTGCCAATCGAGTTACCGAACCCTCTAAAATAGGGAAGTTATTTATGACCAAATCCTAAATACCGATGACGATCAAAAAAATTTTGTTTTACGTCGTAATTGTCTGCATTTTATTTGCAGGGCAGTTTTTATACAGCCGGGGGCTGGCGACCGGAAAACCGCCTGAATTGGCGCAAACGACAATTCAGGGCGAGCGTGTTTCCGACCGAATTGCGACCGGCCCCGGCTTGATTTATTTCTGGGCCGAATGGTGCCGAATATGCGCGATGATGCAGGCGCCGGTTAGTGCGGTACTGAACGACTTTCCGGGCGTGACTGTGGCTTTGAGATCGGGAGATGCGGATGAGGTGAAGGAATATCTCCATAAGAAAGCATTAAATTGGCCTGCGATCAACGACGAGGACGGCTTGATCGGTGATCGCTTCGGGATTCGTGGTGTACCGTCGGTTTTCATTTTAAATCCTGAAGGCGAGATTGTTTTTACGTCGGTCGGCTACAGTACCGAATGGGGCTTGCGTTTTAGGCTTTGGCTGGCTGCTTGGTTTTGAACTTGAAAGATTCCGAGATGAGGTCATCAAGTCGGCCGCTCGCGTCTGTCGCTGTGCTGTTTTTCCTGACCGGCATGGCGGCATTGATTTACGAGGTGCTTTGGCTGAAAGAACTGGGTTTGTTGTTCGGCAATACCAGTCAAGCCATGGCGACGACATTGGCCGCATTTTTTTTGGGACTAGCCGCCGGCAGTCATTATTGGGGACGGAAAGTTGCTGCTTTCCGGGAGCCGCTAAAACTGTACGCCGGGCTCGAGGCCGCGGTTGCCGTTTGCGCGGCGGGTTATTTCATATTACTCGCGGCCTATGGCCGGCTCTATCCGTGGGTATTCGATTGCTGCGGCAATCATGCCGGATTGTTTACCGGCGTCAAATTCGCCTTGTCGCTGACGATATTGTTTCCGCCTGCTTTTTTCATGGGCGGCACGCTGCCGGTGCTGAGTCATTTCGCGGCGCCGAATCGTAACGATTTAGGTCGTAACACGGCCTTGTTATACGGTATCAATACCTTGGGCGCGGTGGCCGGTGCGCTGTTGGCAGGGTTTTATTTGCCGGTTTGGCTAGGTTTCAAGGCCAGTTACGGATTGGCGATGGCGATTTCGTTGACGGTCGCGGCGGGCGCTTATGTCTTATCGAAACCGCACACTGAGCAAAGCCGAGCGCCGATTGAAACCGGCGGCATCGCTTTTCGTCCGCTCGCCTTCATCGCGTTCATGTCGGGGCTTTCGATGCTGGCCCTGCAAGTATTATGGGGGAGGATGTTCGCGCAGGTATTGCAGAATTCAGTCTACACCTTCGCGTTGATTCTATCGGTATTTCTTATTTGCCTGGCTTTGTCGGGGTTTCTGGCGCGCTGGTTGATTGCCGTTCGTTTCGATGCCGGAAAGCTGTTGTTCGGGTCGCTGATTATCGGCGGCCTTTTGGTTAATCTCGGGCCTTTCGTGTTTTTGGCGTGGACTGACGAACTGCACTATATCGGTTCGGATGTCGGTTGGTATGCTTATTTGCTGCAAATCGCGGCGCCGGCGGCGTTTATCATGGGGCCGCCATTGCTGCTGTTGGGGATGGCTTTGCCGCTGTCGATTCGTTTGGCGCAAAATCACGGACCAAGCGGTGGAACGCTGGTCGGGCAATTGGTCGGGATCAATACCTTGGGCGCGATAGCCGGTTCCATCATCGCCGGTTTCTTGATATTGGAATGGATTGGGCTATGGGCCGGAATTCGATTGATTGCGGTGCTGTATTTTTTGACGGCCACTTATTGGTTTAGTCGGACTACGGAGACGGCTTCCAACTGTCGACAGCCTAGCTGTTCCGATAGTCAGAAATCATTTGAATCGGACTGGCGTCGGCGGGGAGGGTTGTATTTACCGGCAATCGGCATTTTATTGGCGGTTTCAGTATTCGATACCGGCAAATTGCCCCTGGTCAAAGTCGACCCGGTCAACGAAGAAGAAAGCCTGCTGGCGTTTTGGGAAAGCAGCGCCGGAACAGTCGCGGTGATTCGGCGTGGTGAACATTTGAAAATTAAGGTCAATAATCATTATACGTTGGGTGGAACAGGGTCTTTCGAGCTCGAGCAATTGACCGGCTCGTTGCCGGTTGCCTTGCATCGTGAGCCGCGTTCGGTTTATGTATTGGGCCTCGGTACCGGCATCACGGCGGGCGGCGTATTGAAACACCCGATTCAGAGACTGACTGTAACCGAGTTGCTGGACGATGTCGTCGCGGCATCGGATAAATATTTCGGCGCTTATACCAACGGCTTGTTTTACGACCCGAGAGTGCGTGTCTTGCATGAAGATGGGCGTAATTATTTACGCGGCGCCCGTGAAAAATTTGATGTGATAATCGGTGATTTGTTCGTACCCTGGGAAGCCGGTACCGGAAGTCTTTATTCGCTCGATCATTTTAAGACAGTCTCCGAACGCTTGAATGAAAACGGTTTGTTCATGCAATGGCTGCCGGCTTATCAATTGTCGCAACTCGAATTCGATGTGATCGCCAAAACGTTTTTGGAAGTGTTTCCTTATGCGACAGTGTGGCGCGCCGATTTCGGCGCATTAAGGCCGGTTTTGGGTTTGTTGGGGAGCAAGAGTAACCAAGATCTTGCGGCATTATCGGTGGGGCATCATCAAAAACTGCTGCTGCATTTTGCCGGCGATTTGGTTTCGATAAGCAGTCGTTTCGAACAGGCGCGACTGAATACCGACGACAGGCCTATCATTGAATTTTCCGCGCCGGTGAGTCAACGCTCGATTAAAACCGGACGGCAGGAGTGGCTGGTCGGCGCCGAGTTGATTGAACTAATGGAGGCGCTACAACCTAGCGTTTCGGATTATATAGTCGATGTGTCGGAGCCTTCGATGCAATGGCCGCAAGCCGGTTTTAACTTGCAAAAGGCGCAATGGCTGCGCTATCAGGGCCGGCTGAAAGAGGCCGAGCAAGCCATGGCGAACTATCGGGAATTGCTTGGCGAAGAAGAACAATAGCGAGAAACTCGCTTGTTTTTCTCGTTTCCACTTCGGCTTCGATATCATCTGTTAGTTATCTTAAGCTTCCGGCTTTCCCTCACCTAGCGTTAGGTGAGGGAAAGCCGGGAGCGTAGGTGACAACAAACGGTATCGAGGTCAAATTAGCCAAACCTCGTAGGATACGCAATGCGTTCCTCGTTCCCATGCTCCAGCGTGGGAATGCATACCGATTTTGCTTCTGCAGCCAAGGTATGGGTTCCCACGGAGGACCGTGGGAACCAGAATCCGATTCAGTTTCCACAGAATGCATTTATCTTTAAAAAACGTATCAAGGAATTTTTATGCACGTCACTTTGGTTCATGTTCAAGTTAAGCCCGATCATATCGACGATTTTATCGCCGCCACGAAACGCAATCATGAAGCGTCGATTCGGGAGGCCGGCAATCGCCGCTTCGATGTGTTGCAATCGCCCGAAAATCCGGGGAAATTTGTTCTATACGAAGCTTACGTTTCCGCCGAAGAATCCGTAGCCCATAAACAAACCGAGCATTATTTGGCTTGGCGCGATACGGTTGCCGATTGGATGGCCGAGCCCCGTCAAGGGATTCGTTACGAAGGACTTTTTCCGCAGGGGTAAGCGATGCAATTCAAGCCATTTTCGATTTCACGCTTGCCGCGCATTAGCTACGGCAGGGGACGTCTCAACGAAGTGCCGGCCTTGACGGCTAGTTACGGCGGCAAAGCCTTGTTGGTTACCGGGAAGCAATCTTTTTGCGGTACGGAACGTTGGCCGTCGTTTATCGAGTCCTTGGAAATGCAAGGCGTTCGCTGGTTGCATGTCACCGTTTCGAGCGAACCGTCGCCGGATCTGGTCGATCAAACGGTTAGCAGGTTTGGCGGTGAGGCGATTGCTGTCGTGATCGGCATCGGCGGCGGTAGCGTGCTCGATGCCGCGAAAGCGATAGCGGGGCTTTTGCCGCACGGTAATTCGGTCATGGATCATTTGGAAGGCGTCGGTCGGAATATTCCTTATCGGGGGCCTAGTACGCCGTTCATCGCCGTTCCGAGCACGGCCGGTACCGGCAGCGAAGCGACCAAAAATTCGGTGTTGAGCGTACAAGGACCGGAGGGGTTCAAGAAGTCTTTTCGTGACGAATGTTTGATTCCCGAATATGCAGTGATCGATCCCGACTTGCTGGAAAGCTGCCCGCGCGACTTGATCGCGGCCGATGGTATGGACGCCTTCACGCAATTGTTGGAATCTTACGTCTCGCTAAAGGCCAATCCTTTCATCGATGCGTTGGCTTGGAGCGGCATGACCGCCTTCAAGGAAGGCTTTTTTGCCGCGTGGGAAGGCCAGGAACCGGAAGCCGCTAACGGCCGCGCTGCTATGGCGTATGCATCCTTGCTTTCCGGTATCACGTTGGCGCAAGTCGGTTTGGGTTCGGTTCACGGCCTGGCTTCGCCGTTGGGCGCCTTTTTCCCGATACCGCATGGCGTGGTTTGCGGAACAATGGTTGCCGCCGCCACCGAAATCAATATTCAAGCGATTGAAGCGCGAGAACCCGATAATCCGGCGTTGGCTAAATATGCGCAAGTCGGGCGTTTGCTGATCGGGCGTAACGATATCGGCGATTCGGTTGCGCGCGATTTATTGATCGAGTTGCTTGCCGAATGGAGCGAAACATTGCAATTACCGCGCCTTGGCAATTACGGCATCAGAGTGGCCGATTTTGCAAAAATCGTTGCGAATAGCCGGGGCAGCAGCATGAAAACCAATCCGATCGTGCTGACCGATGCCGAGATCGTAACGATATTGCGTCGACGGGTTTAAATCTAACGATTAAAACGAATAGTGTATCGTTATTTATCCACGGCGCGTACCGGATCGGCTTTTCCTTGTTCCCACGCTCCCGCGTGGGAATGCATACCGATGTTTCCTGCCGGCATGTGTTTCGTGCTTGTACTGGGCCTAGGTATGGATTCCCACGGATGACCGTGGGAACCAGGAAAAGTTAGTGGTTTATCGTGACTTGTTTAGTTTTTGCGCAAACCGGGTCGGCTTTTTCTCGTTCCCGCGCTCCAGCGTGGGAATGCATACCGATGTTTCCGTGCCGGCATGTGTTTCGTGCTTGTACTGGGCCTCGGTATGGGTTCCCACGGAGGACCGTGAGAACCAGAAAAAGGTAGTGATTTATCGTGATTTGCCTAGTTTGCACGCGAACCGGATCGGCTTTTTTTCGATTTCTTAAGTTTTTTTTCAGAGCCGGCTTTTTTAAGGCGTGTCTGGGCTAAGTTAATCAGCGTTTCTTGGGCTCCAACGGTGTCCTGTTCGTTTTTCGGTTGGCGCTGAACATAGCTGCCGTCGGGCTGCATCTCCCAAACGCTTCTTTGGTTATTCAATTGTACGTTCAATATTTCTCGTAGCTCGGCTTGTAATTCGGGTTTCTTAACCGGCGTCACGACTTCCACGCGGCTTTCCAGATTGCGTTTCATGCAGTCGGCCGAACCGATGAAATATTCTTCGTCTCCGCCGTTTTGGAAATAAAAAATCCGCGAGTGCTCAAGAAAACGGCCGACAATGCTGATGACGCATACCGAGTCGGAAATTCCCGGAATGCCGGGTCGCAGTCGGCAAGTATCGCGGACGATCAAATCGATTTTGACGCCGGCTTGAGCGGCCCGGTATAGCGCGGCAGTGATATCGGCATCCTCTAAGGCGTTCATCTTGAATTGAATCAAGCCGGGCGCTTTTGGCGAATGTTTGGCGATTTCGCGTTCGATTTTTTCAATCAAGGCGGGCTTTAGGTATTTCGGCGAGGTGAGTAGACAGTTGTATTGACGCTTCGGAACCAGGCCTGTCGTCAGATAGTTGAATAACTCGGTAAGGTCTTGGCCGATGTCCGAATCGCAGGTCAAAATGCCCAGGTCCGTATAAAGCCTGGCGGTTCCGGCGTGATAATTTCCTGTGCCGATATGCGCGTATCGGCGCAGGCCATTGTAGTCCTGGCGAACGACATAGATCACTTTGCTGTGGGTTTTGAGTCCGACCACACCGTAAGTAACATGAATGCCGGCACGCTCCATGCGTTGAGCCCATTGGATATTGGCCGATTCATCGAAACGCGCTTTCAATTCCACCGATACGGTCACTTGCTTGCCGTTTAATGCGGCATCGATCAAATATTGGACGATTTTAGTGCCGGCCGAAGTGCGGTATAGCGTCATTTTAATGGCCCGAACATTCGGGTCGCGGCTGGCTTCCTTGACGAAGCGTTCGACCGTTGTAACGAAAGACTCATAGGGGTGTTGCAGCAGTATCGTCTCTTGTTCGCGAATGGCATGAAAAATATTCGGCGCGCCGGCTAATTTAGGGTGATCGCAGGGGTGGTGCGGGACGTCGAGCAAGTCCGGGCGATCGATCGCGGCGATTTGAAATAAATCGGACATCGCCAAGCGCTCGTCGACGATGAAGACATCATGCTCGTTCAGATTAAGTTCGGCTGTCAACATGCCGCGTTGTAACTCACCCATCGTTGAAGCGACTTCGAGTCTAACGACCGAGGCGAATTTGCGTTCGCGCAATTCAGACTCGATCATTTGCAGTAAGTCGTCGGCCTGGTCCTCGTCTTTTTCGGTGATGGCGTTGCGCGTCACGCGGAACAAATCCGCAAAAGCGATATTCATGCCCGGAAACAGTAAATCTAAATTGTTCGCGATCAAATCGCCCAGCGCAACGTAAACAAACTCGTCATTGACTTGAATGAAACGCGGCAGTCTGGGGCCGACCGGGACCTTGATCCTGACGAGCGTGACGAGTTCGGGGTCCGTGCAATAGACCCCTGCCAGCAGGTTCAACGCTAGATTCGAAATGAACGGAAACGGATGCGCGGGATCGATCGCCTGAGGTGTTACCAGCGGGAAAATATTCTGTATGTAGTAGTCGCGCATTTGTTTTTGTTGCGTGCGCGTTAATTCGGCGAAAGGAACGATACGGATGTCTTGGGCCTCGAGATGCCCCATTAATTCGACGAACAGTTGCTGTTTTTTGGCTTCGATTTCGCGTACGACCGCGTAGCATTCGTTGATTTGTTGTTGCGGGCTACGACCGTCCACGCTTAATTCGGTGATGCCCGCGCCGAGTTGTTGTTTGAGTCCGCCGATGCGCTTCATAAAAAATTCGTCGAGATTGGAACTGACGATCGCGATAAATTTGACTCTTTCCAGTAGCGGCGTGCGTTCGTCTTCGGCTTCGTGCAAAACGCGTTTATTGAACTCGAGCCAAGTCAATTCGCGGTTCAGATACCATTCCGGGGAATGGCTATCGAATTCAGGGTCTATCGGAGACGATTTAGGTTCGGTAAGGACGGTGGGTTGTTTCATTTTTAACGTTATTGGCAATGGGTTAAATGAATCATTCGATGCTGCGAGCAATACAGGTTCGGTTGCGTCCTTCCCGTTTGGCTTGATATAACGCGTTATCTGCGATGGCAAGTAGTTCTGTTCCGATTATTCGAGGGAAATGTGCCGAGTCTGCCAAGCCAATGGAGACTGTGCAATTGAATCGTTGGTTCCGATCTCGAAAATGAATATTGGCGAATTGATGGCGGATGTCGTCCAAAAGACGATAGGCATCGTCTTGATCGCACTCCGGTAGAACCGCGGCGAATTCCTCGCCGCCGTAACGGCCGATGATGTCCGAATGGCGAAGGCGTTGCCGAAGCAACATGGCCAGTGAGGCGATGACATTATCGCCGATCGTATGTCCGTAAGTGTCGTTGACTATTTTAAAATTATCGATATCCAGCATCGCGATTGAGACAGGTTTACCGTTACGTCGAGCTTGGGCCGTCTCCAAATCTGCTGCTTCTTTGATACTGGCATGCTTCAATAAGCCGGTCAGACTGTCTTTGGCGATGAGCGAAGTCAAACGGCGCGCTCTTTCGATACGTGCGCGTGTCGCGGCAATCAATTGCGCATCCGATATCGGTTTCATCAAGAAATCGTCAGCGCCCTGTCCCATGGCCAAAATTTGTATGTCAAGATCGCTTTCGGAGGAAAGAAAGACTATCGGCAAGCCCGACCATTCGTCGTATTGACGAATGACTCCGGCAAGATCGAGACCGGTAAAGTTGGGCATATGCAGGTCCAACAAGATTATTTCCGGTCGGAAACTCGCGATTTTGGTCATAACCGCCTCCGGTTGCTTCAAGATTTCCGCCTGCATGCCCGCGACAGTCAAAACCAATTGATAGTGGGTTGCTAGATCGATGTCGTCGTCGATGATCAAAACACGCTGGGGAGGCGCTCTTCTTTTTTCCAGAATATGCATCATGCGATTGATCAAAACCGTGATGTCGACCGGTTTGACAAAATATCCCTCGGCGCCGAGCCGCGCCGCGCGGACCCGCGAATTGAAATCGTCGGTCGACGAGACAAACAAAAGCGGACAGTCTAGCGATTTTAAGGTGATTCTATCCTGGAGAAGGATGGAGTCTTGTTCGGAAGGGCGGTGTAACAATACATTCATGATCAGCAAATCCGGGCGCTCGAATTGCGCGGCGGTTTCCGCGTCTCGGATAGATTTGAACAAATGGACTTCGAAGTTGAAAGACTCTAATTGGCGAGCCAACTCTTGTTCGAATGCCGTATCATCCTCGATCAGCCAAACTCGCACGGTCTTATCGATAGGCATGTCCGATGTCATCGCAAGCGCGGCGACCGAATGATTTTCAGGCGGCCCAATGACATTTTTAAGCGAGCCAATCTCTTTAATAATCGATTGCCGGATTTCATCGTCGATCTCGCCTGAGCGGTCTTCAAGCCATGCTTGGAGGCGGATTTCTAAAATTCGTGCCGCTTCGCCAAGCGTAGGCACTCCGAATGTGCCGCATGAGCCTGAAAGTTTATGTAGGCGATGGTGCAATTCGTTAAGAGCGGTGATATCGAAATCGCGTTCGTTCAGGTTTTCGGCGATGGCCTTCAGACTGTTTAATTCGACCGGTAAACGCTTTAAAAACTGAGAGCGTAATCGCGATAGTTGTTCCTGGGCATCACACGGGTTGGATTGGGGCATTTTGTTCTCGTTTTTCCCAAATTATGCGGATTTGGTCGGCCAAGGTCATCGGGTCGAACGGTTTGGCGATGACATCGACTGCGCCTAACGATTTATAATACGCAATTTCAGACGGTTGAATCTTGGCGGTCATGAAGACAATCGGAATTTCAGCGATGATTGGTTGTTTGCGTAAACGATTGAAAGTCGTCGGGCCGTCCATGCCTGGCATCATAACATCGAGTAGGATTAAATCCGGCATGAAATCGGCCGTTTCGGTCAAGGCTTCCTCGCCGGTAGAGCAGATTTTTACCGTGAAGCCGCCTACCATTTCCAATGCCAGTTTCGCCACGGTTTGAATGTCGGGTTCGTCTTCTACATAGAGTATGCGTTGAAATGTGCTCATAAAAGAATTTCTTGGATGGAATGGGTTGTATAGGTATAGAGGCTGTAAAAGTATTTAAGATTACGAAATAACCATGAAGACCATGAAGTAGCATGAAGAGTTATATTATTGATTTTATATGCTTTTACCTTCATTGCCTTCATGTTCTTCATGGTGAATAAATTTTTTATGATGTATTCACCAATACTTTCACAGACTCTATAGCGAAGGCGTTTTGATTTTATCCTAGAAAAAGCATTTCACCATGAAGATCATGAAGAATAGGAAGTTAATTCAATAGCTTATTACGCGTTTGTATAGAACTTTCGCTCACCAAAAAGGTTAGCGAGAAGGGTTTGGTAAGTTCTTGGAATCCTTTATGAGCTTCATGTTCTTCATGGTTAAACTGCCGAATTCAGGTTTATACGTTTGTTCAATCGATAACGGAAATTTTACACTTTTCGTATCGGTAATTCGAAATAGAAACTTGTGCCTTTGCCCTCGACCGAATCGAAACCGATTCGACCTCCCATGCCTTCGATCAATTCTTTGGAGATGGCCAGGCCCAATCCGGTGCCGCCTTTTTTTCGCGTGTCCGAAGCGTCGGCTTGGGCGAATTTCTGAAAAACACGATCGCGGAAGCCGTTCGGAATACCGGGGCCTCGGTCGGCGACCGTTATCCGTATGGATTCGTTAATTTGTTTCACGTTGATGTAAACGTCGCCTCCATCGGGAGAAAATTTAATGGCATTGGACAAAAAGTTCGATAATACTTGTTGTAAACGTTGTGCATCCGTATAGATATCGACCTTTGGTCTTTCTCCGGTCAGTATCAACGATACCCGGCGTCCGATGCCATAGGTTCGATTGGCATCGATTGTCTGTTCGATCAACGGCATCAAGGCTTGCTTTTGCATATCGAATTGAAGCTTGCCGCCTGCGATTTTCTCCATGTCGAGCAAATCGTCGATCAGATCGGCCAAGCGCCGGCTATTATCATAGGCAATGCTTATAATCTCAAGCACAGGTTTGGGTAATTCGCCCAGCACGCCGCCATTCAGCAAGCCTAAGGCGCCGGATATCGACGTGAGCGGCGTGCGCAGTTCATGACTAACGGTGGCAACGAATTCGTTTTTCATGCGGTCGACTCGCTTGCGCTCGGTAATGTCTCTTACCATGCCGACATACATGGCTTGATCCTGAAGGGTGATTTCGGAGATGGCCAGTTCCATTGGGAATAGCTCGCCGTTTTTTCGAAGGCCTTCGATTTCTCGTCCGATACCGATGATTCGGGCGATGCCTGTCGATTGGTAATGGCATAAATAACTATCGTGAGCATCCCGGTGCGGATTAGGCATCAATATTTTGATATTGCGGCCGGCGATTTCGTCAGCTTCATAGCCGAAAATTTTCTCTGCGGCAGGATTGACGGACTTGATTTTACCGGTTCGATCGATCGTGATAATACCGTCCACAATATTATCGAGAATGGCTTTGGTGTGCCGGCTTTGTTCTTTGAGTGCGGCTTCGGTATGTTTGCGTTCGGCGATGTTTTGGGCAATGCCGAGAAATCCGGTAATGTCGCCCTTATCGCCACGCATAGTTGTGACCACAAGCGATACCGGAATGTGCCGGCCATCTTTGCGGATATAAGTCCACTCGCGAGTTTCCGCCCCCTCTTGTTCGGGTTTTTCGGTAAAGACTCGAAAGCCTTCCACCGAGCGACCGAATTCTTTGCTCAATTCCAGGCCGCGTGCTACGACTTCTTCAGTCTTATGGAACAGAGCGGGCGTTTTTTTGCCGATGACTTCCGCCGAGGAAAAACCCAGCATGCGTTCGGCTCCCGGATTAAAAGTCGTGATGATGCCTGCTACATCGGTAGCGATAATCGACATTTCCGAGGCCGCATTTAATACACTAGTCAGCAAATGAGTCACGCGTTTGCGCTCGCTTTCGGCGCGCATGCTTCCAGTGATATCCACGGCACGTCCGGCATGGCGGATAATTTGGCCGTTAACGTCTTTAACGGGAAAAGATTGCGCGTGTACCCAACGGATATTGCCTTCCGGAGTCATGATGCGGTATTTCATATCGAACTGACCGCTGTGCCGGTATTGGTTCATTTTTTGGAAAAAAACCGGCTTGTCGTCTTCAACGATCGATTCGGCGAAAGAGTTCGGATCGTCGTATAAGCTTTGGCAGCTTCTGCCCCATATCTGTTCGTAGACCGGGTTGATGTAAATCAAACGGTCGTTATCCGCATTGCGCAGCCAAAAAACTTCTCTGATGTTTTCAGTTATATGGCGTTGTTTTTCCTCGCTTTCACGAAGTGCGGCTTCGGCTTGTTTACGGTCGGTGATATCAAGAATAAAGCCGTCGAGAAAGTCGATATTGCCGGCAATGTCGGCTATAGCCGTTCCTTTCTCGTAAGCCCAACGAATCGATCCGTTTTTATGAAGGATTCGGTATTCCATCTCCCACCCGGTGCCGGATGCGATCGCGTGATAAACCGAACGCTCCACTCGCTCTGTATCGTCGGGATGAATGATGCTGGCGTAACTGCGCACCGAGTTGTCGATAAAGTCGCTGGCCGGATAGCCGCTGATGTTGTCGACGATAGCGCTCATGTAGAGCATCGTCCAATTCTCGTCCAGTTTACAGCGGTAAACGATGCCGGGAATGTTGTTGACCAGCGACTGATATTGGTCGCGATTTTGTTTTAAATCAGCCGTTCTGGCTTGAACTTGTCGTTCTAATCCCGCTAGGATTTCGGATTGCTCGTTAAAACTGTCCGTCAAGCGTTGCGCCATCTGATTCAACGCCTTGCTCAGGTTGTCGTATTCCATGATGGGACTGGCCGGCAGATTCGGTTTGAGACCATTGCCGATTGCATCGGCCAAATCGAAACTGGCGGCCTCGAGATTACGGAGCGAATGCGTCAGCCAGCGGCTTAGTAAGTAGGAAACGATAATGCTCGACAATAGCAGCACCGCTAATGACAAAAACAGTGGTAGGCGGCCTTTTTCGAAATCAAGCACCAAGGGTTCGGCATCTTGTTCGATATACACTCGAGCGACATCCGAAGCGCCGGTAACGGGTACGCTGGTTAGGTAACGACCTCGTTTCCATCGATCCATGGCGGCCAATTCGCCATATGGCAGCCAGATGGACAGACCTTTGTTGAGCTGTCTGGTTTCGCCGGCTTGCTTATCGATGGCGGTTAATCGACCCTGCTCGATTAATATGCGCCCATCGTGGTCTAGCAAGGCTAGGCTCGTTTGCGGCGATAGTTGTGCTCGAGCGAGATGGTCTTGCCAGGTCTTAATCTCGGCGTCAGGCGCGAAGGAGATATCGGCGGCGGCTCGTTGAGCGATTTGTTCCAACCGTTCGAGCATGAACGCTTCATGGCGATCTCGCTGGGCGTTGCTTTCGACAATAATCGGTATGGCGCCGGCCAAGAGTATCGAGCATAACAAGACATGGAATAACAATTCGGACAACGACGGCCTAAAGCGGCCGGTTAGCCTTGTAGGCCGGAGTGCTGTTTGAACGGCGAGTAGAATAATACCGGCAATCATGGCATTGAACAGTCCGTTCAACGGTTGTTTAAGCGCAACCAATAGCGTCGATTGCCATTCCATGCCGATAATGCTGTGATAAAACAACAAGATCAACGGCAGACCTAAAAAAAACCAGAACACGAGATCGGCTAGAATTAAATTGCGCAGTCCGCGGCGATAAAGCAATGCCACGGTCAATGCTTCGGCGGTAAAAGTGATAAGAGCGTAGGGTTGATTCCAGAGCGCCAAGGTATAAAGACCGCCGGTCGCGGCAATGACGGTCGCAGCGGCCGGGCCGAGGAAAGCCGCCGCAAGCATTGCCGCGATCGACCCGAAAATGAAATCGACGCCGTAAAAAAGCGGCATGTTCAGCCAGTTACCGATCCATGCCAGAAAAGCAAAAAGCGTGGAAAGCACAAAGGTTTTACGGTCGATCGAAATCATGATGTTATTTTTGACGAGTCTCTGGCGACAATCGGCAAAGTAATAAAAAAAGTCGTGGCTTTATCCGGTTCGGATTCGTAGCCGATATTGCCGTTCATGCGTTCGACCAATTCCTTGGTTATCGCCAGTCCGAGCCCCGTGCCGCCTTTTTTTCGGGAATCGGAGGCGTCGGCTTGAGCGAATTTTTGGAAGACGTGTTTGCGGAATGCCTCCGGTATGCCGGTTCCTCGGTCGCTGACTTCGATTCTAGCCAGATTGCCGGTACTTAGAACGGCGATATCCACGGTTCCGCCTTTCGGTGAAAACTTGGCCGCGTTCGATAACAAATTGTCGAATATTTGTTGAAGGCGCTGGGCATCGACATCGACATGCAAGGCATCATCGCGTTGCGTGATTCGGAGGGTAACGCCGAATTGGTCCGCATAGGCTTGATTATCGCGCAGGGCATGTTCGACTAGAGGCATCAGCGCTTGCGGACGAAGGTCGAAATTTAATTTGCCGGCGATCAATTTTTCCATGTCGAGCAAATCGTTAATTAGCAGGGACAAGCGACGACTGTTTTTGTAGGCGATCGCTACGATTTCATTAACGGTGCCGGGGAGTTCGCCCAATGCGCCTCCGGCCAGCAAGCCGAGCGAGCCGGCTATCGCGGTCAATGGCGTACGCAATTCGTGGCTCACGGTGGAGATGAATTCGTTCTTCATGCGATCGTTACGTTTGCGTTCGGAGATGTCTTCGATGATTGACCAAATCATTTTCTTGCCCGACAAGTCTTCGACGACCATGCCGTTCAGCAAAACCGGATATCGGTCGCCGTTTTTCTTGATGTATTCTTTTTCGTAGGGGCCGTAGCGACCGGTGTTCTTCATGCTTTCCGATTGCTGTTTTTCTTTCGCTTCGTATTCTTGAGGAGTTATTTCAAAATAACTGAGCGACAAAAATTCTTCGCGGCTGTATCCGGTAGGCGTCAACAAGGCGTTGTTGACCTCGACGAAACGACCGGTGGCGTAATCGTTGAGCGCGATACCGACCGGCGAGAGTTCGAACAGACCGCGTAGCCTGGTTTCGCTGTCGTTCAAAGCCTGCATGGACATCTTTTGCTCGGAAATATCGGCATGCGTGCCGTACATCATCAAAGGCTTGCCGTCGTTCGTCCGGTTAACGACACGGCCTCGGTCATGGACCCATACCCAATGCCCTTTTTTATGCCGCATTCGGCATTGCGCGTCATAGAATTCAAGCTCGCCGGCAAAATGTCGTTGCAGTAAGCGCTCGGACTGCTGCAAATCGTCGGGGTGAGTTAATTTTAGCCAGGTTTCGATACTAATCGGTTCGAGCTCGCTCAAGGTATAGCCTACGATTTCGGCCCAGCGTTCGTTGAAGACGGTTTGGCCGGTTTGAACGTTCCATTCCCAGGTGCCGATATGGGTCCCTTCAATAATCGCCGTTAGCCGGCGTTGGCTGATCAAAATGCGTTCGGCATCGTTTTTTTCGCGGCTGATATCCGACTCGATCGCCATGAAACCTTGTAATGCGCCTTGCTTATCATAGAGAGGGTTGCATTGAATACGAACCCAATAGGCTTGCCCGGATTTATGATAATTGACTACATCGACATTGAAGGGTTGTCGTTCAATCAGAGCCCGATGTATCTCGGCAACGGCTGCCGGGTCGGTAAGCTCTCCCTGGAGTAGATCGCCGGGTTTGCGGCCGAGCATTTCCTCCAGTTGATAGCCGGAGAGCCGGGTAAACCCTTCGTTGATCCATTCCACGCAGCCTTCGGTGTCGGTGATGATGACGCCGTTGGTGGTTTGGCTGGCGACACGCGACAGTCGCGTCAATTCGGCTTGATTTTGATCATGCAGACGTTTGACGCGCGCGGCCTCGATTAATTGGCCCAGCGTCGTCAGCAACGGATGCAGGAACTTCACCCAGCCGGACTCGTAACCGCCGGGGCGGTTGGCGACTCCGATCATTGCTACGAGCTTCCGGTCGTAATGGACCGGAATACCCAAAAAGGCATTTAATGGCGGATGGCCGGGAGGGAGTCCGCCGCGTCTCCGGTCATGCTCGGGGTCGTTGGCGATCAGGGGTTTTTCCGAAACGATGACGGCACCGAACAAATTCTTGAGGTTGGAAAACTCCATGCCTTGCGCCGCATTCGCCTCGAAAAATGCGCGCGTTTCGTCATTCCAAGCGATGTTAGTAATCGCCCGAGTCTTTAAGTAGGGGCTACCGTCTTCGCGATGTAATATCTCGGCAATGAATCCGTATTCGCTGTCGGTGAGATTGAGTATGTCCGATAACAGGTCATCGAAAGCCCGGCTACGGTTCGATTCGAGAATGAATTGAGATTGGGCGCGCGAAATGATCTCGGCTATATGTTTTTGGCGATCGAGAGCCGCCTCCGCCGATTTTATTTCGCTAATGTTACGGCAAATCAGCAAAGATCGAGCGACGAGTCTCACAATATCTTGAGCGCAAGTGCTAAGGTCGCTCAGCACTTTGCGTTGTTCCGGCGTCAGCCGTTTCGGCTCGCGGCTCATGATGCAAAAGGTTCCGATAGCCAAGCCGTCTTCGGTCAATAACGGTGCTCCTGCATAGAAGCGGATATTGCTGGAGCCGGCGACGAGAGGATGTTGTTTAAAACGATGGTCGATCCGGGCATCCGGGACTTCGAAGATTTCGTTTTTGAGGAGGGTATGCGCGCAAAACGAGAGTTCGCGTGGCGTTTCGGTGATATCGAGGCCCAAGCAGGACTTGAACCATAGCCGATGTTCGTCGACCAACGCGATCAGCGCAATAGGCGCGTCGAGGCACTGCTGAGCCAGGCGGGTCAGCCGGTCGAATCGATCTTCCGGTTCGGTATCGAGAATGCCGAGCGCGTGTAAGGCTTTTACTCGCTCGATCTCGGTGCGAGGCTTTTTCTTTATCAATGCGCTGAAGATTCCGCGAAACGCTCGCGAATTTCGAGGATGGCCGGAAACTGTTGTTCGAAAATATCGACCAGATCAGGGTCGAAATGTTTACCGCGATTTTCCTTGATTAAATCCCAGGCTGCCTGGACGGTCCAGGCTTTTTTGTAGGGACGTTCCGAAGTTAAGGCGTCGAATACGTCGGCTAATGCCGCGATGCGTCCAGCTACCGGAATGCTAATACCGGACAGTCCGTTGGGGTAACCGCTGCCGTCCCATTTTTCGTGATGCGTCAATGCGATTTCGCGTGCCATGCGTAGCAAATCCGAATCGTCGCCTTCCAATAATTTCGCGCCGATGACGGCATGCGTTTTCATGACTTCCCATTCCTGCGGTTCGAATTTGCCAGGTTTCAACAGGATAGAATCGGGAATACCGATTTTGCCGATGTCGTGCATCGGGCTGGCGTTCAAAATCAAGTCGCATTGATCGTCGCTCCAGCCGAGTGCTCGGGCGAGCAGGGCGCAGATGTGGCTCATGCGTAAGATATGGCTGCCGGTTTCCTCGTCGCGGTATTCGGAGGCCATACCCAAGCGCTGTACGATCTGCAGGCGTGTTCGGTATAGTTCTTCGGTGCGCGCCCTCACCATGTTTTCCAACACCGTTTTTTGATCATGCAAAAGCCGATGCGCCAATTGCGCCTGTAACAAGTTATGCACGCGCATCAATAATTCGTTGCGGTCGAAAGGTTTGGTAATGAAATCGCGCGCGCCGGCCGTTAATGCGCGAAGCAAAAAATCCTTGCCGTGTTGAGCGGTCAAAATTACGATCGGCGGCAGCAAAGGATCGTTTAATGCCATGAGTCGCTCCATCACCTGGAAGCCGTCCAGATAAGGCATATTGATGTCGAGTAGAATCAAATCGGTTCGAGCTTGGCGATAACGATCGACGACTTGGCGCGGGTCGTCGATCAAAATCCGGTTTCGGTAACCCTGTTGTCCGAGCATTCTGTCCAATAGCTTGAGATTGGCCGGTTCGTCGTCGACGATCAGAATGCGTTCATTGCTTAGAGAATCAGAGGGCATGAGGTTTTCCGTCGGCGTTGGGTTTAAAACGGTCTATGCATTCAAGAAATTCTAGCACATCCAAGGGTTTCGTCAGATAATCGGCAAAGCCTGCGGCCATGCCGCGTTGGATATCGCTGTGCATGGCATTGGCGGTGACAGCGATCACCGGAATGTCTCGGGTGGCGGGGTTATTCTTTAAGCGGCGCAACGTTTCGAATCCGTCTATATTCGGCAAATTGATATCGAGCAGGATCAAATTCGGATGTTCGTGTGCGGCGATTGCCAATCCGTCCATGGCATTGACGGCAGTAAACAATTCCATGTTTTGGCGAGCAGCGAGAATTTTTTGTACCAGCCTCAAATTGGCCGGATTATCTTCGACATAGAGCAGTTTGCACTGGCTAGGGATGTTATTCGAAGCGTTTATTGCCGGTGGTTTAGCGGGAACGGTAGGGGCTTCGGTATCGAGCAAAACGGCCGACGGCAATTCGAACCAGAATCGGCTGCCTTCGCCGGGTGTGCTGTCTACCCCGATCTCGCCATGCATGGATTCAACCAGTTTTTTCGCCAGCGCCAGACCGATTCCGGTACCTTCGATATCCTGATAAGCCGATTCCAGCCGCTCGAAAGGCTTGAACAGACGGGGCAGCGATTCTGCGGATATGCCGTAGCCGGTGTCTTTAACACCGATCCGGAGCCTATTAGGGCCGGCGGACATGCAATCGACGGCTATCCGTCCGCCGTCGCGGTTGTATTTAACCGCATTGGACAGTAGATTCAGCAACACTTGCTTGAGTCGAGTAGAATCGGCCACAACCGAGCAATTGTCGATTGATTCAAAGCGGATTGCGATGCCGCGTTGTTCGGCCAGCGGTTTGATCTGTTTGACGCAGGATTGGATAAGCGGGCCGACCGCGATGACATCGAGGTTAAGCTCGATTCGACCGCTTTCGATGCGGCTCAGGTCTAGGACTTCATTGATCAGCGTCAAAAGATGGCTGCCTGCCTGGAGTATTTCTTGGAGATTGTCGGCCTGCATGTCGGTCAGTGGTTGTTCGGTGTCGGCTTCCAATAATTGCCCGAAACCGAGAATGGCGTTGAGCGGCGTGCGTAATTCATGACTCATGCGCGAGAGAAATTCCGATTTGGCGGCATTGGCGCGCTCGGCTTCTTCGCGGGCGGCGATTAGCATGGCCTCAGAGCGTTTACGTTCGGAAATGTCGCTGACAAAGGCGAAAAACAGGCGCTCGCCGCCTAGCTCGTTCAATGTGACATTAACTTCCACATCCAGCAAAGTTCCGTCTAAGCGGCGGTGGCGGGTGTCGAATCGGTCTCTGCCTAGCTCTATTACTTGAGCGATATGAGCCTCGAGTTGTTTCGGCGTTTCCATAGCTTCGATGTCGGCTATGTGTAAACCGAGCAGTTCGTCTCGGGTGTATCCGAGCATCATGCAATAAGTGTCGTTGCAATCGCGGATTCTGCCTTGCAGATCGGCGGTGAAAAAGCCGTCGATCGCGGCGTCGACGATCATTGTATTACGGCGGCTTTGTCTTTCCAGTTCTGCAGTGCGCTCGAGCACGCGTTGTTCGAGCTCGAGGTTGAGCCGTTTCAGTTCTATTTCGGTGCGTTTACGTTCGGTGAGATCGGTGATTACATTGGCGAAAGCGATGGGGTTGCCGTCGCTATCTTTGATTAAGAAAATGCTGTGGATAGTCGATATCACGCGTCCGTCGATGGCGGTAATATCGAATTCGCCTGTCCAGAACTCGTTTTGCAATACTTCCGGTAAAATCCGGGACTTCAATTCCACTAATTGATGTTCTTGATAGAAATCGAAAAATGTATAATCGCCCACCTCGGTGTTTTCCGGAACTGCCAACAGGCGTCTTAGGGCCTGGTTGAAATAATTGACTTTGCCGGTAAGATTCGCCCAGCCGATGCCTTGGACCGATGCGTCCGCCAACATCTGCAACATCTCGGCGCGTTGTTGTATCGCCCTGCGTTCGGTTACGTCTTGGCCGGTACAGAGTAGTCCCGAAATCGTTCCATTGGCATCGCGCATGATCTCGGAATGCCATTCGATGTCCCGTTCTTCGCCGTTTCGAATAACGATGGGGTTGATGTTGCCTTGTGCCGGTTCTTGATGAACAGCATGGCGGAATATTTGACGAATTCGATCTCTGTCGCGTTTCGGTAAGAATGATGCGAACCATTCTTTACCAATGATTTCGTGCAACCGATAACCGGTTAACTCTTCGAAATATCGGTTGACATGCAGAATGAATCCTTGCGGATCGAGGAGTAGTACGATGACCGGTGCGGTGTTGATCAAGCTGTTAGTGAAATCGCGTTCCTGCAATAGTTCTTGTTCCGCCTGTTTGCGTGCGCTGATGTCGAGAAACGAGGCCATCATGCACAAAGGCGCGCCGTCTGCGTCGTTTACCATGCAGGCCGAAAGTTGTACTTCAACCGTCGAACCGTCGAAGCGTTTGGCGATCAAGTCGCCTTGCCATTGGCCCTTAACGGACAGATTATCGATGACCGCTTTCGACTCGTCGGGATATTTCCAGAATTCGAGTGCCGAGCGGCCGATGGCCGATCCAGTATCCGGTAAATGCCATAGTTCGGCGAAAGCCGGATTGACATAGGAAAGCTTGGCGTCCGGTCCGGCGATTGCGATCGGGGTTATGGATGCGTCGACTGCTGCATTCTTGATATGTAAGCCGGCCTCGGCTTGCCGTCGAGCGGTATTGTCGGTAATTCGGCCTTCGATAAAAAGTAGCTTACCGTTTCTGCCGAAGACACCTCTTCCGTATTCGCAGACCCAACGAATTTCTCCGTTTCGAGTCAAAATTCGATAATCGATTTCAAATTCGCGGCGCTTGCTAATGGCGGTCTGAACTTCGTTCCAAACGCGCTCGGTGTCGTCCGCGTGAATCAGTTCGTTATAATTCAGGCTTCTCGGCGGTAGAAAGGCCTCTGGAGAATATCCGGTAAGCTGTTCGACGCCGCCGGTCATGAAATCCAGAGTCCAAGCCCGGTCGTTGCGGCAGCGGTAGACGAAGCCGTTGAGCGTATCGAGCACGCGCGATAGCGTATCGTTGGTCAATCGACCGGTCGTGCGTATCAACCACGCAAACGAAAGTGCGATCAAGATCGCGCATAGCGCTTTCGGCAATTGCACCGGTAGTCCTGTGATTTCGGCAAAGTGTTGCGCGGTCGGTAGCCATGGCAGCAAAGACAAACCGGTTGATACGAATAAGGTCAAGAAACCGTAAACGGCGAATGCCGCGGCTCCGGCAACTAACCAACGAATGTTTATTTCGGCTTTGTCGCTGTAAGCGGGATCTTGACGGCTTGCCAATAGCACATAACTTGCCAAAAACGCTCCGGGAGCACCGGCAAAATAGCGCAGACTAAACTCTATTTCCGCGAAAGGGTCGTTTGAATTGATGGCGAAAGCCGCGCTAACGGCCGTTAACATGCCATAGAGCGGTAATGCCGGTAGGCGTATTGCAGCGGATATCGAATTCAATCCGCGACGTCCGAATTCAAAGAGCGCGCAAAATGAGCCGGTTAAGAGTAAAGAGCTTGCGATAGTTAGCCAGTTCGCATCGTTGTGTAAGCGTTCCCCTTCGATGAGTTCCAGAAAACCGTGCAAAAAACCGAACCCCGCCAACCAATTTAAATGCCGGAAAACAAACAAGGCGTTGTTTGGTTTCGGTAATACGGAAACTACCGCGCCCAAGCAAATAAAAGCTAAAGCGTAAATTTGAAAGATCAGGCCAAGATAGGTTTCGCTCCATGCGTTCATGATGAATCCCGGTCCTTTTTAATACGGTTAAGCAAACCGTCCAATATGCCGTTGAATTGCGCGATGTCCAACGGCTTGGTTAAATAGTCGGCGAATCCGGCCGCTTTACCCCGTTCAATATCGCGCGGCATCGCATTGGCGGTGATCGCGACGACCGGTGCGGACTTAACGATAGGGTCGTTTTGAAAAATGGATAATACCTGAAAACCGTTCAAATTCGGCATGTTGATGTCGAGTAAAATGAGGTCGGGGCGGTGCGCTCGGGCTAACTCGATGCCCAGTTCCGGCGTATGGGCCGTGATGAGACGAATGTGCCGTTGTCTTTCGAGTATTTGAGAGACGAGCCGGATATTGGACGGATTGTCTTCGATATAGAGCACGAGCTGTTGCCTCGAGCGACTCTGGAATGTCGGTGTTTCGATGGCTGCGGCTGTTTTAGGCGATTCCAATAAGGCCGGGTTCGAGGCCGCCGGAAGCGTGATCATGAAACGGCTGCCCACGCCGACTTCGCTTTCGACCTCGATCGCACCGCCCATCATTTCAACGATACGACGAGAGATGGTCAATCCGATGCCGGTACCTTCGATCGCGCTGTTTTCAGCGTCGAGACGGTTGAACGGTTGAAAGAGTTCATGCAAACGTTCTTTTGGAATACCGCGTCCGGTATCGGTTATGTGTATTGATAAGTATTCGCTGTCTTTAGGCATGGCCTCTACGGCCACTAAGCCGCCTTCGCGATTATATTTGATTGCATTGGAAATCAAATTGAGTAGCGTTTGTTTGAGCCGTGTTTGGTCGGCCTGGACAGTAAAGTCTTCTTGCGTATGGCTGCGGAGGCTTATTCGGCGTTTATCCGCTTGTGTGGATACCAGGCTCAGGCATTCCTCGATAATCGGTGCGACCCTAACGGGCTCTATGGATAGCGAAATCCGACCGGATTCGATCTTGGCTAAATCCAATATTTCGTTGATTAAATCGAGCAAGTGCCTGCCGGCCTTGAGAATTTCTTCCACATCCTCTTTTTGCGCATCGCTCAAGGTTTCGTCGTATTGCAGCAGTTGGCCGAAACCGAGAATTGCGTTCATCGGCGTGCGCAGTTCATGGCTCATGCTGGAAAGGAAGTCGGATTTGGCCTGGCTGGCACGATCGGCTGCGTCTCTAGCGGTAATTAATTCCTGTTCGGCTTGTTTGCGCTCGGTAATGTCTCGCGCGAGGCCGACGAAGAGGAGGTCATCGGATAGTTTGACTTCGCTGACGGCAATCTCAAGCGGAAACTCGGAACCGTTGGCTCTGCGACCGATCAATTCCAGCTGACGATTGATAATTTTACCGGTTCCGGTCGCGTAATAACGCTGGAGATAGTTGTCGTGTTCGGATCGATGAGGTTCCGGCATCAGTTCATTGATTTTGCGGCCGACGATATCCGATTCTCGATATCCGAAGATAGCGCATGCCGCCGGGTTAAACGAGCGGATAATGCCGTCGGCGCCGATCGTGATGACGCCGTCGACGACCGAGTCGACAATATGCTGAAAGATGCGCAAATACTTTTCGCGTTCGGCTAGCGCCAGTTCCGCGCGTTTGCGGTCGTCGATGTCTTGTACCACACCAAGCATTTGCGTGGGCTTGCCCTGGTCGTCGCGTACTACGGCTCCGCGTTCGAGCAGCCAGCGTTCGGTGCCGTCCGGCCAGATGACGCGGTGTTCGATGATATAGGGCGAATCGCGTTTCAGGCAGGCGTCGACGGCATCGACGACCGATTGTCGGTCGTCGGGGTGTATCGCGTTAAGGAAGTTTTCATAGGAGGTTTCTAAATTCCCGTCCGGGTAGCCGAACAGCGGCGCGATGCGTTCGGACCAAAAGAGATCGCCGGATTGTATATTCCATTCCCAGGTGCCGATGTTCGCGAAAATTTGTCCGCGGCGCAGTCTTTCTTTGTGATATTCCACGGCGCGTTCGGCGCGTTTGATTTCGGTGATGTCGTGAAAGCTCCATACCCGACCGCCGATTTTTCCTTCCGAAACGAGCGGTTTTGAATGGCGTTCGACTATTCTGCCGTCTGCAAATTCCAATAGGTCTTGCGAATCTTGGCCGAATCGATAAATGTCTTGTACAGTCTTGCGGAACTCAAGCGGGTCGGCCAATTGATGCTCAACAGTATCCAGTAGGCGTTGGTCCGGTTGCCCGGGTAAGGCGAGTTCTTCCGGTATGCGCCACAGATCGATAAATTGCCGGTTAGCGAAAAGGATCGAGCCGGCATCGTCGACGGCCAAAATGCCGTCTTGTGTGGATTCGAGCGTCGCCCGTAGTTTTTCCTCGCCTTTTTTTAGCGCTTCGTTGCTGCGCACGCGTTCGCTAACATCCTTGATAATACCGATAAAATGCGTCAGATCGCCTTGTTCGTCATGGACCGGCGCAATCCGCAACTCGTTCCAAAACATCGATCCGTCTTTGCGGTAATTGCGTAATATGCCTTCGACTTTTTCGCCCTTTGATAAAGCCGAGCGCACATGATCCAGTCCGGGTTGATGGCGGTCATTGCTGTTGAGGAATCGACAGTTTTTGCCCAATATTTCCTCGCGTGAGTAGCCTGTAATACACTCGAACGCCTTATTAGTGAAAATGAGAGGCATATCGTGTTGGTTGGCATCGGCGATTACGATACCGCTGGTGCTGGCTTCGACCGCACGTTCCAGTAGTTTTAGTTGTTGTATCGACTTTTTGACATGACTGATGTCGGTACGGATCGAGACGTATTGATAAGGTTTTCCGTTGCTGCCGAGAAAGGGAGTAATCGTGGACTCGACCCAATATAGACTGCCGTCCTTGCGCCGGTTGCAAATTTCACCCTGCCAGACCTTGCCGCCGGCGATGGTTTCCCATAAGCCTCGGTAAAATTCGGGCGGATGTTCGCCGGATTTGACAATGCGATGGTTTTGTCCGATCAACTCTTCGTGCCGGTAGCCGCTGATCTCGCAAAACCTGTCGTTGACGTAGGTGATATTGCCGGAGCGGTCGGCGATGCTGACGATCGCGTGATGATTGATTGCCAGATGTTCTTGCTCGCGTTCGTACAGAGTGGTTTCGAGCCGTAGACGTAATGCGCTGTTTTGTCGAGCCCTGCGCGCTCTTGCCGAAACAGCGGCGACCAAATGCCGTGGCTGTACGGGCTTCACTAGAAAGTCGTCGCCGCCCAGGCTGAGCGCAATCAATTGTTGGGTCATATCGGTTTCGCCGGATAGAAATAGAATCGGCAAATGCAGATACTCGTCGCGCTCGCGTATGATAGCGGCCAATTCCGGACCGCTGGCTTCGGGCATGTAAACATCGAGCACCGCGACATCGGGCGAAAAATTGTCCAGTATATTCAATATGTCGAGGGGTTGGGTCGAGGTTTTGACTTCCATCCCGGCCGCTTGCAATTCAGCCGCGTGCGCATTGACTATGAGCGGATCGTCATCCATCAATAACACTCGGTAAGGCTTGGATGGTTGGCGTCCGGTCAGCGTATCCAAAATATCGACGATGCGTTCGGAATTGACCGGTTTTACAAGATATCGGGAGGCGCCGGCGCGAAATGCGGCGAGACGCCCAGCGATATCGTCGCGTACCGAGACGATAATGACCGGTATTTCGGATTCTTTGCCAAGATTGAGATTGCTGATGGCTTCCGCGCCTGCAAGGTCCCCGTCGGGGAATATCAGATCCATGATCACTGCGGCCGGCGGCTCAGCGTTTGGTTCCAGGAACAGGGTTTGAAATTGCGAGGGTTCGGAGAATACGCGTGTACGAAAACCGTTTTGCTGTAAAACGTTTTGCAAATGTAGCGCTTGGCCTGCATCGTCTTCAATCAAGTCGATCAAAGGCGAGCGGTTGGCGCGTTTCGGTGTTGGCGGCGGAGAAAGAGTAGGGGCGTTGGTTTGCAACCCTATGCTGACGAGACGGCTTAACCTGTCGAGCGCTATGCCAACGGCTTGCCATTCTGTTTCGACCGGGGGGAGGCCGGATCTCAGTAAATCCGACAAGCGTATTTCCATGTCGCGCGCGGCATCCGAGAGCGACTGCATGCCGAATGTCCCGGTCGAGCCACTTAGGCCATGAATCAGCCGATGCAAGATTTCCGCTTCTTCGGGGCGCCATGCGGACGGGTCTATGTGCTGAAACTGCGAACGGATAGCGTCGATTCGCTCTGGTAATCGGTCGATGAATTCAGTTCGTAATTCTTGCAGGGCGTCTGAAAATTCGGATTGCATGGCTTGATTTTAGAGATACTTTTGAAAATGTTATACCCATCGTAGATCAAAATTCGGCGCCTGGGTGTCCGCTAAAGGACGCCGTGAATACGTCCATGTAGATACTCTGTTTAAAATCAAGTTAAAAATAGGCATTTTTCTGCTATTCAGCGACTGACGGAATTGCATAAAAACGCGTGTTATCGAATGGTTTATCATGCTTGAGCATGCCGTGAATCGCATGT
>JAHJSQ010000158.1 GCA_018830325.1 Gammaproteobacteria bacterium | reverse complement strand
GCAGCCCAAAACCGGCGCAGTCGATACTGAAAATTTCACCATGAAATATCAGATCATCGAGCGCAACGCCAAGCACGTCGAAGCCATCGTCAAGGCGGCGAAAAAAGCCGACGAAGTATTGCTGGCAACCGACCCGGACCGCGAAGGTGAAGCGATTTCCTGGCATATCAGCGAGATCCTCAAGGAGCGCAAGGTCAAGACGCCGATGAAGCGGGTGGCCTTCTACGAAATCACCGAATCGGCGGTGCAGGACGCGGTGCGCAACCCACGCGAAATCGCGACCGACCTGGTCGACGCGCAGCAGGCGCGCCGCGCGCTGGATTATCTGGTTGGCTTCAATCTGTCGCCCTTGCTGTGGCGCAAGATCAGCCCCGGCTTGAGCGCCGGGCGCGTGCAATCCCCCGCGCTGCGGATGATTGTCGAGCGCGAGGAGGAAATCGAAGCCTTCGTGCCGCGCGAATACTGGTCGATGCACCTCGATACCCACAAGGGCGCGCAGGCCTTCAACGCCAAACTCACCCATTTCAAGGGCGAAAAGCTCGAACAGTTCACGGTTGAGCACGAAGCGCGCAGCAAGGAGTGGCTGGCCACGCTGGAAGACAAAGATGCCACCGTGATGCGCATCGAGAAAAAGCGTCGCGCCCGCCATCCCGGCGCGCCGTTCACCACTTCGACCTTGCAGCAGGCCGGTGTGCGCCAGCTCGGTATGACCACCGATCGCGTCATGCGCACCGCCCAGCAATTGTACGAAGGCATGGACCTGGGCGAAGGCCCGGTCGGCCTCATCACCTACATGCGTACCGACTCGGTGAATCTGGCACAAGAAGCCATCACGGACATCCGCAAGTATGTGGGCGCCAACTTCGACAAGGATTATCTGCCGCCGACCGCACCGCAATACAAGGCCAAAACCAAGAACGCGCAGGAGGCACACGAAGCCGTACGCCCCACCTCGGTGAGCCGCACGCCCGAGGCCGTGAAGAAGTTTTTATCGGCCGACCAGGCCAAGTTGTATGAGCTGATCTGGAAGCGCACCGTTGCCTGCCAGATGACGGCGGCGCAATTTGACACGGTCGCCGCCGACATCACGGTAGGCGAGGGCACCTTCCGCGCCACCGGTCAGACCCTGGCGTTTGCCGGCTTCCTGGCGGTGTATCAGGACGATGAGGACGAAGAAGAGTCCAAGCTGCCCGTGCTGGCCGAAGGCGAGACGCTGCCGGTCGACAAACTCTACGGTGAACAGCACTTTACCCAGCCGCCGCCGCGCTTTACTGAAGCCTCGCTGGTGAAGTCGCTGGAGGAATACGGCATCGGTCGCCCCTCTACCTACGCCAGCATCATTTCCACCCTGCAGGATCGCGAGTACGTCCTGCTGGAAAAAAAGCGCTTTCAGCCCACCGATATTGGCCGGTTGGTTTCCTGTTTTCTGACTCGCCATTTCAACCAGTACGTCGATTACGACTTCACCGCCAAGTTGGAAGACAAGCTCGATGACGTCTCCAACGGCAAGCGCGTCTGGTCGCAGTTGCTGGGGGAGTTCTGGAAAGAGTTCGATGGCGAACTGAAGGCCAAGGTTGACGTCGAGCGCGGCTGTCCGATTCCGGAAGCCTGCCCCAAGTGTGCCAAACCCTTGTTCATGCAGGCCAGCAAGCGCGGCCTCTTCATCGGCTGCTCCGGCTACCCGGAATGCGATTACACGCGGCCCCTGCACGCCAATGCCATCGAAGGCGACAACATCCTCGGCAAGGACCCGGACTCGGGCCTGGACGTCAAGCTGCTGTCCGGCCGCTTCGGTCCTTACGTGCAAATCGGCGACATGCCGGAAGACAAAAAGGCGCCCAAACCACGACGCGCCTCCTGGCCTAAAGACATCCCGCTGGAAACCGCGACGCTCGAACTGGCGCTGAAATTTCTATCACTGCCGCGCGAAGTCGGCATCCATCCCGAAACCGGCTTGCCCATTGTCGCCAACAATGGTCGCTTCGGCCCGTATCTGCTGCACGACAGCAAGTTCAAATCGATCCCCAAGACCGACAGCGTCTACATGATCGACTTGCCACGCGCACTGGAAGTGCTGGTGATGGAACGCGAAGCGCGCGGCGCCGACTCTGCCGCCTCGCTGCTGAAAAATCTGGGTCCGCACCCCGACGATGGCAAGGACATCACCGTCCGCAGCGGCCGCTACGGCCCCTACGTCAAGCATGGCGCCACCAACGCCACGCTGCCCAAGGACATCACGCCCGAAGAAATCACGGTTGACGAGGCGCTCTCCCTGATCGCCGCCCGGGTCGCCAAGGGCCCGGCCAAAAAGCCGGTCAAAAAGAAAGCGGCTGCCAAGCCCGCCGCCGAGAAAAAAGCCAAGGCCGAACCCAAAACGCCCGCGGCCAAAAAACCTGCTGCGAAAAAGCCCGCTGCCAAAAAACCGGCCGTTAAAAAAGCCACGACCAAACCTGCCGCCAAAAAGCCTGCCAAAAAAGCTGAAGCATGAGCACGCTGCTCATGGTCAATGCCTTCATCGGCACGGCTGGCTATAAAAAGCTGTATCAGGAGCTGGGCTATACCGTCACCGCCGAGTGGTCGGAGCGCAAGGCAATCAGCCTGGTTCGCAAAAGCCCACCCGCGGTCATTGTGGCGGATTTTTACCACCAGTCTGATTTCCGCGATCGCCTGTCCAACCTCGAATCCCTGCTGGCCGCGGTGCAAAGCGCACCCAACACCCGCGTCCTGGTTTTTTATGAAGCGGCGCATCAGGCGGTGCTCGACACCGTCAGTGCCCGTCTACGCGTCGACGCCGCGTTCTGCCTGCCGGTGCAGGAAGATAAGCTGCGCGCCACCTTGCAGGCCTGGTTGAACTAACAACCTGGTCTCGTTCTATTGGGAAGTCAAACTTAAATCGACCCCAGGCCGCCTGAAGCCAAATGAAAGTGTTCTGTCCGCTTGCACGGGACAAAAGAACTGCTCAAAAACCTGTCATTTGAAAGCAAAGCGGGACTGCAGTCGGGCAATCCGGCGTGAATATAGCCAGATTGCCCGATTACGCCATCCTCAGCGTGCGGCTTCTGCCACGAAAATCTCGACGCGGCGGTTTTTCGCACGGCCTTCTGTCGTGTTGTTGTCAGCGATCGGTTCGTACGAACCACGCCCATTGATGACGATGCGGTTTGTCGCGACTCCGCGGGCGACGAGGTAGTCGCGCGTCGAAGCGGCGCGATTGACCGAAAGCGGATTATTGATCGCATCCGAGCCGGTGCTGTCTGTGTGGCCGATGATGGTTACCGTGGTCACCTGATTTTGATTCAGCGTGGTGGCGAAGCGATCCAGGATCGGACGCAGATTCGATTTGATGTCATAGCGGCCGGTGTCAAAGGAAACATCGCTCGGGATGTCCAGCTTGAGCTGGTTATCGGCGGTCTGGCTTACGCTCACGCCGGTTCCCTGGGTGGCTTGCTCCATCTCCGCCTTCTGCGCCTCCATGTGTTTCGACCACATATAGCCGCCACCTGCACCTACTGCCGCGCCAATCGCCGCGCCGGTCGCGGCGCTTTTTCCTTTGTTGCCACCTGCTGTTGCAGCACCAATGACCGCGCCGGCAGCGGCGCCGATTGCCGCACCTGTGCCAGTGGTTTTTTGCGTTTCGCTCAGGTTGGCACAGCCGGAAATACCGCTGAGACCCAATGCAATGGCGCTAAGAGAAGCAATGATTTTGTTCATAAGATTAAGTCCAGTTCTTTTCAAGGTATTCAAATTATAGGCAAGTGAGCAGCTTGAGTTTACTTCGCGCTCATTTACCCTGTTGGGCATTACAGTTGTGCACGCGCTTATACCGGCAACCCGCCGGTTGAAACGAGCCAAACCACCGTTTCTTCATTGGCCAGGGTGGGCGAGCCGCATATCCAGAAACCGTGGCCCGTCCGCTGTTGTTCCTGCGACCCCTTCAATTCCGGTCGATCTGGATGTTTTCTTTGCTGCCGCTATTGGAGACGGCAAACATGATGCCAATACCGATTGCAATTACGATCCCGATCACGGTCCACGTGGCGCCGATATTGGCCAGAATCCCCAATTTCCAGAGCGCGGCCAGAACGCCGCCAATCAGGACAACAAAACCACCGAAATACATGCCTGCCCATTTCACAATCAACCTCCTGACGGGATCAAACCCTTAAATCTTCATGGATGGATTAAAAAGTCGATTCACAAACTTGGCCAGCACTACTGGAGCCGATTCCAAATCGCTGCTTTTAAACCATGTTTATAGGTGCAGAATACATACCGATGCGGGCACTGTCTGTGTGCTGGCGCACGGATAAGATGGTTTTTACATTCTGGTGGTTTTTTACACTCGGGGGGTCAGTATGCATTGCAGTTAGGAAAAGCATCCGTTCGATATAAGCTCAAGCTAAATGGACGCTCTCCTGAACTACGTATGTGTACTTGCATTCAAGCACGGCCCTAGACGCGGGAGTGGAAGTGGAAGTGGAAGTGGAAGTGGAAGTGGCGCGGCATTTTAGCTCTCCGCCACTACTATCGTTGCAGCGTACGGCCACTATGCTAAATACTGGCCGGAAAATCCTCGACCGCCGGGTGATGAGCATGCCCGACACGCTGCTCGTGCTGGAAGCCCAAGGCGAGGTGGTCTTCCTGGGCCGGTTGCTCGACCGACAAAACGTTGAGTTGAGTAGCCTGGTGGCGTGTGCGAAGCATAAATATCTCCTGCTACCAGTGCTTGACATTTCGTGGCGCGTTATTATTATTACGGTATCGGTTACGTAAACGGAGGTATGCCAGGATGAAAACAGAGCGAATTGAGTTTGTTGCGCCACCTGGTCTAAAAGCGCAGCTACAGAAGGAAGCGTCCCGCGCCAATATCAGCGTGGGTGAATTGATCCGTCAGCGCTTCGAACCTACCGGCGAAGAGGTGGAACTGGCCAAACTCACAGCGGAGCTTAAAAAAGCAACGACGGAAGCCCGTTCGGATTTGGCCCACGCGATTGGTGAGGTGTCTGGGCTGGTGGACGAGTTGCGGTCGCGCCGTGCTAACGCGGAGCGTAAAGCAGCATGAGCGTTATCAAGGATGCGCTCGACGCGATGCGGGAAGTCTCAAGGCTCGTGGATGACGTAAAGCGGAGTACCGGCGCCATTGGTGACCTGGCAATCGAGGTGCGCGATATTGACCGGCGATTGTCGCGGCTCGAAGGAAAGTGGGAAGCCGCTATGGCTTTCGGGGGAAGGGCTGCAGGTCAAGTCGCGCCGCCTGCCCTCCCCCTTCCTGGTGATAAGGGGTGAGCATGCCCACATTGACCGTTACCGCACGGGGGCAAGTGACTTTTAGCAAAGACGTGTTGCAACATTTGGGCATCAAGCCGGGAGAAAAGATCGAGCTGGATTTGCTGCCAGATGGTCGAGGCGTACTCAGAGCGGCCCGGCAAACCGGAACGATTGCCGGCTTCATCGGATTGCTCTCGGGGCGAACAAAGAAAGTCGCTACCATCGAAGAAATAAACGGGGCGACCGAATTGCGCTAACCCGCCGTATCCGGGCGATTCAGCAGTCCACCCGCCAGCCTAAAACCGCGCTGGCATGCGGACTGCAAACCGACTCCCCCGGTGCTATTGGCCGAAGATTTCCGGCCACGGTGCTCAAAGACCCGGCCCAAAACAAGACGCTGGATTTTCTACTCTCTCAACCAATCCAGACGCCGTAGTTAACGGTTCCGACCCCGCCAGCACAGGTGAGCGGGGAATCGAAACCGCTAACAAACCCACGCCGCAAGGCGGCTTGATTGAGAGAGGAAAAAACATGAATCCAATTGCTGTTGTGATTAGGGCACCATTCATCGCTGTAGGGCTGGTATGGCAAACCACACTGATGCTGATCCAGTTCGTGGGGCTGGCCTACGCGCTGGCCAAGCTGGCGCTTATGATCGTCAGGCTGATCTGGCGGGTGTTGGGCAATGCCTATTACCGTTGGTTTTGACTTTGACTAAACTGAGCCCATCCTTGGAACAGGAAAAGAGAAATCATGAAGCCTATCGACAAGCTGCTCGCGGGCATCACCCCGGATAACCTTCATGCCCCGGTGGATGCCGGCCGGCCTGTTGGCCACGAGATCGCCCCGCAATCGGCCACAGCCTTGAAAGGGATGGCGCGCAAGCCCGCTTCGCCGGTCACGATAGCGGCGATGAATGCCGCCATCGCTGCCCAAGGGAAGAAAGCAAAATGACGAAGCGCCGCGTCGGCCACCGCAAAGCCCACCCCATCACGTTCTCGGCGTCCTCGGCCCTGTTTATGGAAGGTGCCCGGTTCAACGACGAGATTCACCGCCTGCCGACCGGCCAAACGTCCTGCATCCCAAAAGACTTATTTTTCTTCAAGACCCACGCCGAGGCCAACCAGCACCAAGAGTACTGGTTGGCGGAGTGCATGGCCAGGATCGCTTTGGCGCGCAAGAACAAGCCCTGAGCGTTTGCGCACAACGGACAATATGACCAATGGCCGGCGCGCCCGACCGTCCCCCACCTTGCAAACAACTATTAAACGCGGATAATTCAACTATTATTCAACGGCGCAAAAGCACGGAGAACCCCATGAGCACCGAAACCATCGACCACACTACCCTGTCCCGGCTCGCCGAAGCCGGCGCCGTGCGCAGTGCCCACATCGTCGGCCAGAAAGGCGGCTGGGGCGTCCTGGTCAAGTACGGCATGACCGAACGCGCGCTGGCCGCGCAGCGCAGCCGCGAGGTGCGGATCTTCAGCAAATTCGAAACGCTGGTGAATTACCTCAAGGGGGTCGGCATCGCGCGCTTCGAGGTGGACGCCGTGAATTATGACCCCGCCCCGAAACCCACGCGCAGCCGGCCCGACCGTGCCGTGGCCATGAAGAACGCGCATGAAGCCGCCGCCCACGACAAATGGTTTCGGGAACAGGTCACGCTGGCACTCAAGGAAGCCGACGACCCGGCCACCAAATGGGTATCGAACGAGGAAGCAGAGGCGAGCTGGGCCAAGCAGCGTGCCGCCCTGCTCAAGCGCGTCGAGGGTAAGGCGAATTGATTCTGGTATGGCTTCCCAAGGCCGTAGAGAATCGGGACGCGCAGCTTGACTACATCGCGCAGGACAACCCCAATGCAGCCATCGAGCAGGGCGACCTTATCGCGCACCATGTTGGCCAGCTGATCGACTACCCGGAGCTGGGCCGGCCCGGTCGCAAGCAGGGCACGCGCGAGCTGGTCATCGGCGGCACGCCTTTTATTGCGGTCTACCGCGTCAAGCCGAAAGCCAAGCGCATCGAGCTGCTGCGGATCTTGCACGGGTCGCAGCAATGGCCATAATCTTTGACGCCGCACCAACCCTGCCCGCTAGATATTGAGGGGGTCGTCTCAGAAAACGGAAAGAATCGTACGCTAAGCTTTGTCATTCTGTACGACAGTCGCTTCCCGTCCCTATGATGCATTACGACCCACACCTGCCTGATGATATTTAATAGGCAACGGCGGCTTACTGATCGTAAAGCTGCCAGTCGAGGAAATTTGACGTCTGCCTGCTGTTCGGCCATTGCAGTCGGCGAGTCCTGAGTCAACTTGGTCCGCAATGCGGTTTTGAGCAGTCACTGATCATGAATTCACTCCGAACGACAGCTTTCCAATGGCGAACGCGTACTCTCGACCCTGAGGAGAGTGCCGTGGCCTATTCACAATCACATCCATCAACTTCTCGCCGATAATTGAGCGCCCTAACCCACAGTTCTAAATCTGCTCATAACCTCATAGGACGAACATGGCATCCCTTTACAAAGACCTACTATCGCCGGAACGGTTTAGAACATCGACGGTTTTGAACAGAAACATCATTTCGGAGTCAGAGAGCGATCGAGGGCGTCTACTCTTCTGTGCCGCCTTCCGTCGGCTACAGCAAAAAGCGCAGGTCTTCTCCATGGAACCCAATGCAGCAGTAAGAAGCCGATTGACGCATTCCTTCGAGGTTTCTCAGATGGGTCGCTACATCGCAGACCAAATCTGCTTTAAGTTGCTTCAGAATAAGTGGGCCACAAACGAGGAGTGCGCTGCTCTTGTGACATTCGTTGAAACGGCATGCCTAATGCATGACATTGGCAATCCGCCATTCGGTCATTTCGGTGAAGCCGCAATTTCCGAGTGGTTTCGAACCAAGGGCCCCGACGTAATAATGAAATCTTGTAGTGACGGCAAGGGGGAGCTTGGGACTGCCGATCCTCGACTCACGAAAACGCTTGCAGACTTTGTAGCCTTTGACGGCAATCCACAAGGCCTTCGTGTTGTAGCGAAATTGCAGCGTAACTCTGACGACCACGGACTGAATCTCACAAAAACGACCATCGCCTCCTATTTGAAGTATGTGAGATCGAGTGTTCAGACGAGCACGGAAATCGCATCACCATTCACCAAGAAGTGTGGTTACTTCATTACTGAGGCTGATATCGTATCGAACGTATGGCAGAAATTCGCCTATACCACCCCACAGAGGTTCCCTCTTGCCTACATTATGGAGGCTGCTGATGACATAGCGTATTGCATCAGCGACCTGGAAGATTCAATCGAGAAGGGGCTGTTGGTCCAATCAATAGCGCTTTCTGAAATTCATTCACAGTGGAAAGAATTAGGCTTTTCTTCTGAGGACAGTGCCGCAACAGCGATAGAAATGATCCTACAGAACGCAGCAAGTGGCAAAACACTGGATAACAAGCTATTCACGTACACCGACTTTCGTACCAATCTGAACCGAGAGTTGGTCCAATACTGTGCCGAACAGTACATCAATGAGCATGCGCGCGTCCTAGATGGATCATTGCCGTCGCTAATTCCATCAGACTCACCCGCAGGAAAAGTGCTTGATCTCCTTAAGACTTATTGTCGCGCAAAAGTGTACTGCCACGAGACCGTGCAACGTGTGGAGCTTGCTGGCTACACTGCCATTTACGGACTGCTCGACCAGTTCGCCTGCCTACTGAATTGCAACGCCGACCGATTTTCTTGCTCATTGGATTACTCAAAAAACAAGGACAGCACCAACAAATCAATAATTATTGAGAAGAAACTCCTAACGTTATTTCCAAAGAACTACGTGAAAGTCTACTTCGATGATCTCAAAAAAATTAAAGCAACGGATGTTGACTACAAATTTAGAGAGTGGAATATTCGTGCGCACCTCGTAACTGATTTCCTTTCTGGAATGACCGATGATTTCGCGATGAAAACGTATCAAACGCTGTCCGGAATGAAACTGTGATCTCCCCCATACCACCAGGGCATCCATACTGGCACGCGAGATCAATCGTAGAAGATTTCAGGTCCGAAATTCGGGCTCTATACTTCAGCTACTACGAATATATTCCGCAGTCACTTATAGATAAGCGCGAAACTTTCAGCCTCCCCACAGAAGACTTTCTCGACCACAACATAATTGAAGCGACATTGCGGAGGACGCCATCGGATCGAGAGCTGGCAATTCATTCAAGGGTCGATATGCAATCAGGGGAGACAAGGCACATTCCAATGGTTGATATGTCCACTGGGTCAGTGGCCCAACTCGCCAAACTTAGGCCGTTTCTTGGAGAAGAACTCTTCCACCGCTTCAAATGGTATAAGAGCGGCCGGTCGTTTCACGGTTATGGGAGAACTTTGATAACAAGCAATGAATGGGCGGCGCTCATGGGAACGCTACTGCTTGCAAATCAGAAGGGGCACCCGCCTACCGTAGACCCTCGCTGGGTAGGTCATCGCCTCATTGCCGGCTATGCTTCCTTGCGCTGGACGAAAAACACTCCGCATTACATCAATCTCCCCAAGGAAATTGATTGAGCCGGCAATGATCGCCAGGGCATTCAAGCGGCGCCACCAACATTTCTAATCGGAACTTCGGCTGTGCAGCCGACAACGGTCAGTCGGATTCCATGACTAAGGAATAGGGTTCTGGCGACGTCGCTCTCAGAAAGCAGCTTCCAGAGAGGCCGCTCTACCGCTCCACTGTGTATTGCAGCCGTTCAATCCGGCGCGCCGATCGCCGCCCTGGTGTCCCACACCACGGCGCCCTGGCCTACCAGCTCACCTCCGAGGGCTGAGCCGCCCTCAACCGCGTGATCGACGGCATCGAGGCCTTACACCCCGGGAATCGGAACAAATAGCCGTAAAATTGAAACAAAACCGCCAAAAATCGGAACACGTGCTAGGATTTGCGCTCCACACGGGAGTTGTAATGAATCATCTCAATGAAGTGCTGAAGATCCTCGAAGGGGCTCTGCAGCACAATGTCCGCAAGGCCGCCGACTACGCCGGCCTGCTGGCGGAAAAACTCGAATCCGACGGCGAGATGCGCCAGGCCAGCATGTTGCGCCAGAAGCTCGCGCGCGTGCCTGCCCAGACGCTGGCGCCCGTCTCGCTGCAACATTCCCTGCCGGTCGATTCGGAGAGCCAGTTGCATACGCTGGACGAAGAGTTGCCCGTGCGCGCCGACATCTCCCTGGTGCTGCCCGAGAATGCCGCCGCGCGCATTGAAGAATTCGTGCAGTCGACCCGCGCCACGGAGAAGCTGGCCGCCGCCGGCATCCGCCACCCGGCGCGCCTGCTGTTTTCCGGACCGCCGGGCTGCGGCAAGACCCAAGCCGCGCGCCTAATTGCCGCTGAGTTGGGCCTGCCTTTGCTTACCGTGCGCTGCGATACCTTGGTTTCGTCGCTACTTGGCCAAACCAGCCGCAACCTGCGCCGGGTTTTCGAGCACGCCGAAAACCGGCCCTGCGTGCTGTTCCTCGATGAGTTCGACGCCTTGGCCAAGGCCCGCAGCGACGAACGCGAGGTGGGCGAGCTGCAACGCATCGTGATTTCATTGCTGCAGAACATGGACGCACTAGCGCCCGAAACTCTGCTGCTGGCGGCGACCAACCACGCTGAACTACTTGACCGCGCCATCTGGCGCCGTTTTGCCTGGCGTGTCGAGCTATCACTACCTGACGCCAATCTGCGTGCGCATATATGGGCACTGAAGCTTGGTCAGTACGCTCATGCCGATTTATCCTGCGCGACGCTGGCCGAGCTCTCGGCCGGACTTTCCGGCGCGGCGATCGAGCATGCGGCGCACGATGCAATCCGCGCCGCCATCTTGCGCGGCGATGACACCATCCAGCCGATCGACCTGTTGCGCCGTCTCGGGCTGGTGATCGCCATGCAAAGCGGAATACAACTCGATTCACGCGAAAAGGAAATCGAATTCCTTCGACACTGGGCGCCAAGGTGGCTTTCACTAAGGAAACTGGCGGAATACTATGGAATCTCAGTAAGACAAACCAATAAGGCAGCGTCAGGGGGACAGCATGAAGGCAAAGAAGGAACACCCGATTCTGGTCGTCGCACCGCGGGCAAACGACCTCAAACAAAAAGTCATTAGCGGCTTCGGCGAACCCAAAGAGCTGGTTCCCGTCAACCGCGCCCTGCGAGGCATGTTGGTCGATCAACTGGGCATGGTGGGGCAAGAGGTTGCCAGCACGCATGCCATGTATCCGGAACTGCCGACTGTCGTTACCCTGAGGCTACGCACCGAGGCGATGGCCAAATCCAACCGTCCCATGCAATTGTTGGAACGAGTGGGCATGTTGCCGATCGGTACCCATGGTATGGGGGAATTACTACTCCCCGCGACTACCCACAGCCTGTCCCAACTGGCCAGCGTTATCAGCGACAACCAGGCCAAAGGCATCCGTGCCAACATTTCCACCATCGAATCCTTCACCGCCTATGGCGCCGACCAAGCGCTGCAGATCGGCAAGCGCTTTCGCGAACTGGGTGACGTCAAGGCCTGGATCAAGGCCGGAAAACCCTTCGTGCTGGAACGCTTCTCGAATACCGACGAAGACATCGACGCGCTGATTGGCGAGCAGTTGCAGGCCCTTCTACGCAAGACCAAATGCCGCGTCAGCGAGCAACAGCCAGCGATGTCGCGACGGGCGCAATTTGTCGAGATCAAGTCGCTCGAAGCCGCCTTGACCATTGCAGCGTTCCCTGGGGTTCGCTCCGTGGCACCAGCGGAAGAATTCTCGCCGATCCGCATCACTCCGCAGTGGTTTGTTCCGGTCGGTAACGCGCCGGCCGGAATGCTGCCGGCGCCGCCGGACGACTTGCCGGTAGTCGCTGTAGTCGATACCGGGGTCGATCCGAAACACAAACTTTTGAAACCTTGGCTAGCCGGGCGCGAAACCTATGTCCTGCCGGGCGACACCGATTACCTACACGGCAGCTTCGTGGCCGGACTGGTGGCGGGATCACGCGCGATCAACGGCGGCGACAATCACTTTCCGGCGGCTCAGTCACGCATTCTCGACATCGCCGCGCTGGCCACCACCGGCAACACCACCGTCGACGAAATGATCAACGCCATTACCGAAAGCCTGAAGAAACATCCGGAGGTCAAGGTATGGAACTGCTCTTTTGGCAGCCCCTACCCCGGCGACCCAGATGAATTCGGCCAGATGGCAAGGGAGTTGGACGCGTTGTCCGACAAGTACGGCGTGCTGTTCGTGATCGCCGCTGGCAATTTCGCCAGCGCGCCGTTACGAACTTGGCCCAACCCGCCCGATTTCGGCGGCAAGGATCGCATCTCGCTGCCGGCAGAATCAGTGCGTGGCCTCACCGTTGGCTCGGTCGCGCACGTGGATGCCCATGTCACGGCCGGCAGCCCTTCGCCTTTTTCACGGCGCGGACCGGGTCCGGCAAAGACGCCAAAGCCAGATATCACCCATCGCGGCGGCAACCAGGATGCCGCAGGCAATTTCGGCGGCGCGGGCGTACGCTCGCTTCTGCCAGACGGCCGCATCGGCGAATCCATCGGCACCAGTTTCGCCACGCCATTAGCCGCCACGCTGGCGGCTAATGCCTGGCAGGTCATGGAACAGCAAGGCCACGCCGTGCGCCCGGACATGGTGAAGGCATTGATGATTCACGCCGCAGCTTTGAACTCGCCCGGCTTCACCCCGGACGAACGCAACTACCACGGCACCGGCGTGCCGGATTCTGTGATGGAAACCCTGTTCTGCCGCCCGGACACTTTTACCCTGCTGTTCGATGCGGAAATGTACGACGGGGTTTTCTGGGAAAAAACACCCTTCCCCATCCCCGCCTGCCTGCATCCCGACGGCACGCATTTCAAGGGCGAGATCATCCTGACCTTGGCCTATGCGCCCCCGGTCGACGGGCGGCACGGCGCCGAGTACATCCGCGCCAACGTCAACGCCCATTTCGGTAGCTACGACCCCGATGCAGATGGCGTGATCAAGCATCACGGCATTGTGCCGCTCGACACCCCGGACAAGCAGGATCTCTACGAAGCGGCGATGATCGACCATGGCTTCAAGTGGTCGCCGGTCAAGGTGTATCGCGCCCGCTTCCGCCAGGGCAAGGCGGGCTGCAACTTCCGCCTCTATCTGGAATTGCTGCGCCGCGCCGGCGAAGCCCGCCAACCGGAACCGCAGCGTGCCATCGTGCTGGTCTCGATGCGCGGCATCAGCGACGATCTGCCGGTGTACAACGACGGCATCCGCGCTCTGCGCGCGGTCAACTGGACCACCAGCCGCATCGCCACCGCCACGCACATCCGCGTATGACGGCGCCGACGTAACAGAACGCAGCGGTGTATTGGGCGCGAGCATGCCATAGTAACGATGGCGATGCGTCCATGGTGTGGGCACCAGGGCAGCGATCGGCGCGCCGGATTGAACAGTTGCATACGCAGTGAGACCTCTCTGGAACTGCCTTCTGAGAGCGACGACTCCAGAACCTATTCCTTAGTCATGGAATCCGACTGACCGTTGTCGCTGCACAGCCGCCATCAAGGCGAAAATATCACCCGCACATAACGAATGGCGGCCCCCATATTCCAGGGTTTGCATCGAAGGTCCGCTTCCACTTTCCACGTTCGGCAGCAAGGAGTCGGGTGCTGCCGCAGAAGAAATCAGTAAGCTACCGTTCGGTGAATTTTCTGGCCTATGTCCGGTAACGAATCCATAGCGGAAGTGGTCCGCTAAACCTCCAGCGGCAGCTTCGGCCGACAAGCAGCCGCTTGGTGGAGACAGACTGAATGGCCGCAACGGGTAGGTTTCAGACACGGGATATAAGTCAGTGGTCAGCCGGCTTTTTGCAGCACTAAGTCTGTGCGGCACTAATTCGGGTAAAGAATCACGGCAGTGACACCAATACTGGGTTCAGCAAATCGTGACCTTGAAGAAAATAATGTCTAAGTTACTGATTATACTGGCCACGGGATGTCACTAATTTCGATCACCTTCACTACACTCTTACACATCCAGATTTCGCACGCCCAGCGCATTGGTTTCAATAAAGTTGCGGCGAGGTTCAACCTCGTCTCCCATCAGCGTGGTGAAAATCTGGTCGGCTGAAATCAGGTCGTCGATTTGCACTTTCATCAGCCGGCGAACTTTGGGGTCCATGGTGGTTTCCCACAGCTGCGCTGGGTTCATCTCGCCCAGGCCTTTATAGCGCTGGATGCTCATGCCGCGTTTGACTTCGCCGAGGAACCAGTCCATCGCTTCACGGAAGTTCTGCACCGAAGATTCTTTCTCTCCGCGCTTGGCGCGCGCACCCAGTCCTATCAGGTCGCGCAACAAATCACCCACCTTGACGAGTTGGTTGTAATCGCCTGATTCGAGCAGATCGGCTTCCAGGAAATTAACGTAGGTATTGCCATGCGAATGGCGCGTGATACGCAGACGATGGGTTTCGGATTCGCTGATGTATTCGGCAGCCACTTCGAATTTAACCGCATCGAGTGCTGCGCCCAGACTCGCTTCGGCCAGCATGGCGGCGCCACTGTTTTCCAGACTCAGGCGCGGGATGCGCATCAGGGTCTGCAACACATCGTTCGGCAGCAGGCGGGCCAGGCGATCACACACAGCCTCGGCAAGGAAATACTCGCGTGCCAGGGTTTCCAGGGCTTCGCCCATGATCGGCATGGCGCCGTCCATTGGCGTCAACTCGGCGTCCTTCATGGCTTCAGCCATCAGGTGCTCTTTCAGCGCATGCTCGTCCTTGATGTAGCGTTCGGAGCGGCCATGCTTGACCTTGTACAGTGGCGGCTGGGCGATGTAGATGTGACCGCGCTCGACCAGTTCGGGCATTTGGCGATAGAAGAAGGTCAGCAGCAGGGTGCGAATGTGGGCGCCGTCGACGTCGGCGTCGGTCATGATGATGATGCGGTGGTAACGCAGCTTGTCGGGATTGTAATCATCCTTGCCGATGCTGGTGCCGAGCGCGGTAATCAGGGTGGCGATCTCCTGGCTGGCGATGACCTTGTCGAAACGCGCGCGTTCTACGTTTAGAATTTTCCCCTTGAGCGGCAGAATTGCCTGGAATTTACGGTCGCGTCCCTGCTTGGCAGAGCCGCCGGCGGAATCGCCCTCGACCAGGTAAATTTCACACAAGGATGGATCTTTTTCCTGGCAGTCAGCCAGTTTTCCGGGCAAACCGAGACCGTCCATGATGCCTTTGCGTCGCGTAATCTCGCGCGCCTTGCGTGCGGCTTCGCGCGCGCGCGCGGCATCGATGATCTTGCTGCACAACAACTTGGCATC
>JAHJSQ010000077.1 GCA_018830325.1 Gammaproteobacteria bacterium | reverse complement strand
GACAGGACGCCGTGAATACGTCCATGTAGGCTTGACGGCAGCTCCCTGCTGCCGACACCTGTCAATCGAGCAACCGTACCCTCCTTTCAACCATTGGCGTGATATTGAAAAAAGGAAAGTGACTAAGAGTTGTATCCTTGGATTTCATGTTGGCTTTCAGTTCATAAAGTATCAACTATTAACGCGAACATAGCCTTAAAAAAGCGATTACCATGGGAAACTGAAGATAACGAAAATACTGCTGTTGCGTTCTTCATTACGAACAGTCAAGGCAAAAAACTTTTCGTCCCGATTTATTCTTGCAACCACATAGCGGCTTGCTTGGCAAAATAAGTCAATACGGCATCGCAACCGGCACGCTTGAAGCCCAATAACGATTCGAGCACGACTTGACGCTCATCCAACCAGCCATTTAATGACGCCGCCTTCAACATCGCATATTCGCCGCTGACCTGATAGGCGAAAGTCGGCACGCCAAAGCGGTCCTTCGCGCGGCGTACGATATCCAGATAAGGCATGCCGGGCTTGACCATAATCATGTCGGCCCCTTCCTGCAAGTCCAACTCGATTTCGCGCAACGCCTCATCGGTATTGGCCGGGTCCATTTGATAACTGTATTTATTGCCTTTGCCGAGGTTGGCGCCCGAGCCCACGGCATCTCTGAAGGGGCCATAGAATGCCGAGGCATATTTAGCCGAATACGCCAAAATACGCGTATTACGGTAAGCATGATTTTCCAAGGCCTGCCTGATCGAACCAATCCGGCCGTCCATCATATCCGAAGGCGCAACGATATCGGCACCCGCTTCGGCGTGCGACAAAGCTTGCTTGATCAAAACCTCGACCGTTTCGTCGTTGATCACATAGCCGTTATTATCGATCAACCCGTCCTGGCCGTGAGAGGTAAACGGATCCAGTGCGATATCAGTAATCACGCCAAGTTCCGGATAGGCCGTCTTTAGTGCTTTGACAGTTCGCTGAACCAATCCGTTCGGATTAAAAGCCTCGGACGCATCGTCGGATTTTTTATCGGGCGATATAACCGGAAATAAAGCGATTGCCGGAATGCCGAGACTCGATATTTCTCCGGCTTCCCTCAATAATAAATCCAACGAAAGCCGTTCTATGCCGGGCATCGAAAGCACCGCTTCGCGGTTATTCTTACCTTCCATAACAAACATTGGATAGATCAAGTCATCGACGGATAAACGGTTTTCGCTCATCAAGCGACGTGAAAAAGATTGATAACGCATTCTTCTCATGCGTATTAAGGGGAAATTGGTGGTATTATGCGTCATCTTGTCCGTAGGTCTTGGTTAATCTCGTTTGCCGTGCGGCAAGGGGGCCGTACCTTGCAAAATAGTTTTTCTGCAAGATATAAATCAATCGGATAATATTAGCACGCTTCCGATACCCTAAACCATGTCTTCCTTAACCCTAAAAGACTCGGACATGTGTTTGCACATAAGTCTAAGAACTTGAGGTCATTATGAAAACGACACAATACCTACGCATTTTTCTGTTGGCAATATTGAGCTTTTTTATAAGCATTAGCGCATTGAACAAAGCCATTGCCGCCGAATTATTATTGCCCCAACAAGCGATTGCCGAAGCTTCCGACAAACTAAAGGAAAAAATGCAAAATCCCGAATTTACAAAGGATTTTGCACAAATAACGGATTTTGTTGAATCGGCGATTTACCCCCATGTCGATTTTAATCGAATTTCGGCATTGGTACTCGGAAAATACTGGCGGGACGCCACTCCGGAAGAAAGATCGCAATTCAATAATGAATTCCGAAACCTGTTGGTCAGAACTTATTCTCGCGCGTTTGTCGAATTCAAGGACTGGTCGGTGCGCTTCTTACCTTTAAAAATGGAATCGGATGCGAGTAAAGTCATCGTTAAAACAGAGATATTGCAACCGGGTATTCAGCCAATCGCTGTAGACTACAGAATGGTATTAATCAAAGAAAAATGGAAAGCTTACGACATCCTGATCGAAGGCGTCAGCTTGGTCACTAACTACCGCACGACATTCAATAATGAAATCAGAAATAGCGGCTCGCTGTCAGCGGTTATCGAAACATTGAAAACAAGAAATGCCGAAGCTTTGTCCAAAAACTCGCTGCATAATTCATAAAATTATCGCACCGTCGCTACGCGCGCTCCGTCTCAACAGAGCGCGCCACACCCCTGCAACAACTCATATTTTTGCCTGCACTAACCCAATCCCTGGATGAATTTTAAAAAAGATTCTCTATACGCTCACCCTGTCGAGTCCTTAGAGGGCTTCCAATTCGACGCCGCGGTAACAGCCGTATTTCCCGACATGATTCAACGCTCCGTTCCCGGCTACCGTTCCATTATATCGGCTATCGGTTTGTTGGCAGGACGCTTCGCACAAACCAATAGTCTTTGCTATGACCTAGGCTGCTCGCTTGGTGCGGCAACATTGGCAATGCGACATCAAATCGAAGCGCATGACTGCCGCATTGTTGCTGTGGATAATTCGGAGGCGATGATCGACCGCTTTAAAAAAATATTGGCGAATGACACATCTCCAATCGAAGTCGAAACCCGTTGCGAGGATATTCGCGAAACACGACTGGAAAACGCATCGGTTGTGGTCTTGAACTTCACGCTACAATTCATACCTATTGAAGACCGAAGCGACTTTCTCCGCAACATCTATCAGGCCCTATTACCGGGCGGCATTTTGATTTTGTCCGAAAAATTAAAATTCGACGATCCTCGCCAACAGCAATTGCAAACCGAAATGCATCACGCGTTTAAAAAAACGCAAGGATACAGCGACTTGGAAATCAGCCAAAAGCGGACCGCATTGGAAAATGTATTGATTCCCGAAACTTTTGCTTGCCACCGGCAACGCTTACTAAAAGCAGGCTTCAATAGCGCCGAAGTCTGGTTTCAATATTTCAATTTTGCCTCGATAATCGCTCTCAAATGATTGATTATCAAGTACTTTACCAAACACTAAGGGACCATGACGCGGACGCCTGGGCCGACATCTTGCCGGAACAATTACAGTCGGCATTCAACCCGACTCGGCACGGCCAATTGACTCGCTGGCTCCAAACCATAGGCGACTTGCCTGAACTATCCCTCTCGCGGCGCGTTTTTAATGAAGATACCGTCAAAATCGGCACTGCTAGCGATTTAGACGATATTTCCCGCGAGGAATTAACGGCAGCATTAAAAACATTCAGCCCTTGGCGAAAAGGACCTTACGACTTATTCGGCATTGATATCAATACGGAATGGCGCTCCGACTGGAAATGGAATCGATTGAAAGCCCATATCAGTCCACTAAAAAAGCGTTTGGTGCTCGATGTAGGTTGCGGGAACGGCTATCATGGCTGGCGAATGCTCGGTGCCGGCGCGGACCTTGTGGTCGGTATCGATCCGTTGATGTTAAATGTAATGCAGTTTCACCTCATCAGAAAACTGGCCGGTGACGCCCGGCACTACGTGTTGCCAATGGGCATCGAGCAAATACCGAATGGTCTAAAAGCTTTCGACACGGTCTTTTCCATGGGCGTGCTCTATCATCGCCGCTCGCCGATCGATCATTTGTTGGAATTAAAAGATTGCCTTAGATCCGGGGGCGAATTGATTCTCGAATCGCTGGTCATCGACGGCGGACCGAATGATGTATTGCTACCGGAGCACCGCTATGCACATATGCGCAATGTTTGGTTTATACCTAGCTGTGAAGCATTGCAGGGATGGCTGAAACGCTGCGGTTTCAGCAACATTAGATTAGTCGATGTCACGGTAACAACCCCGGAAGAACAACGTAGCACCGACTGGATGGATTTTAAATCTCTCAAGGATTTTCTCGACCCGAACGACCCGAACTTAACGCTAGAAGGGTACCCAGCACCCAAACGGGCTATATTCATAGCGGAAAAATAACCGGTTAACTAATTGCCCTTATTCGTGAAGAATCATTCAACCTAACGGCCACGAAGGTCTAGCCATCGCCCCGGCAAATGAACGTTCTCGGTGGCTGAGGGTACGGTCACTCGCCCGACAGGACGCCGTGAACCCAGCACCTAAATTATGCTCGATAGTTACCATAGCCAAAGGGCTATGGAATTTAGGTGCTGGGTGAATACATCCATGTAGGCTCGACGGCCGCTGTCCCTGCCGCCGACGCCTGTCGATCGAGCAACCGCACCCTCTTCGGAACCGGTATTTTCTCTGCCGAGCTTCTTATATCGAAAAATTAGATAATGAGTCCAAATCTACGAACTTTCACAGTAACGTTCATGAAAGCCTAGCATCGCCCCGGCAAATGAAAGTGCGTGGCGGTGGCCGGGTTCGCTCCTTCCCAAGCTCGGCTTGGGAAGACAGTCTCGGAAGCTCTGCTTCCCGTGACGGCAAGCGGAGCTTGCGGAATCGTTTCCCAAGCAGAGCTTAGGAAACAGCGAGAACGGGCGGTATTCTGCTGCGGGCCATTGTGTTGGCCGCCCAAGAACTTTCACAGTAACACTCATGAAAGCCTGGCAACCACCCCAGTAAATGAAAGCGCTAGGCATTTAAGGAGAATGGAGAAAGAGCGAAGCCAGTCGACGATCGAATCTTTCATCTTTCCTCTTTTACCTTTCCCAGCTTACCGCTTACCACTTACCAAGCCATTATCGAGTGACAACGAAACCATGCCGAAGTTTGGATGCTATTTCTTACAAATAACGCTCCAAGCCGCAAGCCAAACTTGCGACTGATACGCGTCGACATCCTTTGGAAGACTGCCGGACAAGGCTATACGTAGCGTTTGATTGATGATCCCAAAAAAAAAGGTATAAGCCAGTATAGGCTCGATATTTTTGATTTCCTCAGCCTTAATACCGGCCTGAAGGATTTTTATGATCTTGATGAAGGGCGGCGTTTCCATGAAGGGCTTTTGCTCGGGCAAAAATTCGCGGACCTTAATAACTAACAGGAACTGCATCACATCAGGCGCTTCCTGAGTTAACCTAAACAAAAGGCCGACGACTTCGCGCAATTGCTCGGAAGGTTTGGCATTTCGGCGTCGAATATCATCGATCGAGATACTCAGACTATCGATGATATTCGCGTACAAGGCTTCGGCTATCGCTTGCTTGTTTTTGAAACATTGATACAGGCCACTGGTGGTCTTGATGCCGGCCGCTTCGGCAATATCACCGAGAGACGTATTGAAATACCCCTTCTCGGCGAAAAGCTTTAATGCCGCCAAGAGAATTTCATCCTGAGTGTCCAATTTATTTTTGTTATTTTCTATTTCCTTTTCCATTTTCACTTTTTACAGCAATATCATTATGCTGCCTTTATAAAGTTAATGATTCGTATCGTTTCGGCAATGCATTCGAGAACCTGCGAAGCATGGCAAGGCTGATTAATCCCGATATTGCTCACCGAAACGTTACATAAAAACCTGTGTACTTCGATCGACCATGTTTGCGGTTATCATGGCTATGTAGCTCATTCGACGCTTAAAGGAAAGTCAGCGATAAACTGCGTCAGGAACCGGCAGTCGTTAAGCTAAGGCCATATAATGTATTCGCCACAACCGCTATCGAACAAGAAAGCGCCAAAAAACTTCGAAGACGGCTGTTCGAATTATCATATCCCATACGAAGATAAGGTTTTAAATTAAACCTCAAACAGTTGTTTATTACAACACTCTAGTTTCGATCCGCTACGTTAATAGCGAACAGATTTTTTTTAACCTTCTCCAAACACACTCCACGCGGCTTTCAAATAGTTAATCATCGACCATAACGTCAATATCGCCGCCAGATACAGCAATACATATCCGGATGTCTTAACGGGGATACCGACGACATCCTGTCCGTACAATAAAAACCCTATCGCGGTCATTTGCGCCGTGGTTTTCCATTTACCCAGTTGCGAAACTTTGACTTTAGCGCGCTGCCCCAATTCCGCCATCCATTCGCGTAACGATGCAATCGTAATTTCGCGCCCGATAATAATCGCCGCAGGTAAGGCTAAATAAGGCGAACCGTCTTGTTGTACAATCAAAACCAGTACGATCGCCACCATCAATTTATCCGCAACCGGATCCAAAAAAGCGCCGAACGGCGTTTCCAAGCTCATCTTACGGGCTAAATAACCATCCAACCAATCAGTGATACCGGCCAAGATAAAAATGCTTGTCGAAGCCAAGTTGGCATATTCCCAAGGCAGATAAAACACCACTGCAAGCAACGGAATTAAAACAATTCTCAGCAAAGTCAGATAGGTCGGAAGATTAAATTTAATGGCCATTTGGGTTATGAAATTGTTCGTAAATTCGTTGCGCCAAGTCCTTACTAATGCCTGCCACACTCGCTAAAGCATCCGCGCTGGCACCGGCAACGCCTTGCAAACCACCGAATTGTTTTAATAATAATTGTCGGCGTTTCGGTCCCAACCCTGGAATATCCTCCAAAACGGATTGTTTTTTGGTCTTACCGCGCCGCTGCCTGTGTCCGGTAATTGCAAATCGGTGTGCTTCGTCGCGAATATGCTGAATCAACAACAACCCCGACGCACCGGGCGTTACATCCAAAGGCTCCACCTGATCGGTCAGCAGTAGTTTTTCCATACCGGCTTTTCGATCCGGCCCTTTGGAAACTCCGACTATCATAACATTGTTTATCTCTAAATCCGCCAATGCCTTTTTCGCTTCGGCAACTTGCCCTTTGCCGCCATCGATAAACAAAATGTCGGGAGCCTCATGTTCGCCTTGCTTGAGCCGTTTATAACGCCGGGTAACCGCCTGATGAATTGCCGCATAATCGTCGCCGGGCGTCACACCCTCGATGTTGAAACGCCGATAAGCCGATTTTACCGGCCCTTCCCTATCGAACACAACACACGAGGCTACGGTTTGATCGCCCTGGGTATGGCTAATATCGAAGCATTCGAGACGCTTCGGCAATTCCCGGCAACTCAATTCATCCTGAAGACTCAAAAAACGCGCATAAATACCTTGCCGGTCGGCCAATTTACTTTGCAGCGAATACTCGGCATTGGTCGATGTCATTTGCAGCCATTTTTGGCGTTCACCGCGTACCTTGGACGTAATTGTAACGGCATGTTTGGCATAAGCGGCCAGAACTTCAGCCAGTAGGCCGACTTCTTCCGGCTCGTGACTGACGATCAATTCATAGGGCACCGTCTTGTCGAGATAATATTGTGCGATAAACGCCTGCAAAATTTTGCCGGGCTCATCTTGATCGGACAATTTCGGAAAAAACAACTTATTGCCGAGATTCTGGCCCTTGCGAATAAAAAACACCTGAACGCATGCCACGCCTGCTCGCGTAGCGCAGGCAACGATATCGACATCGCCCCGCTCGCCATGCACAAAATGTTTTTCCAGAATCAATCGCAAACGCGCAATTTGATCACGAAAACCCGCCGCTTTTTCAAAATCCAAGGCCGCCGAAGCATTTTCCATTTTTTCGATTAAACGACCAATCAATAAATCGCCGTTGCCTTCCAAAAACAAAATACTATTTTCGACATCGACCGCATAATTGCTTGTATCGATCAAATCGACACACGGCGCGGTGCAGCGTTTAATCTGATGCTGTAAACAGGGGCGAGTTCGATTGCGATAATAAGAATCTTCGCATTGCCGGACCGGAAATATTTTTTGCAATAATTTCAGTGTTTCCTTGACCGCGCCAGCGCTCGGATAAGGCCCGAAATATTGCCCCTTCTTCTTTTTCGCGCCTCGATGAAAAGTAATCCGGGGAAAATCCTGTTCGGTGGAAATAAAGATATAAGGATAGGATTTATCGTCCCGCAAACAAATATTGTAGCGGGGCATGAAACGTTTGACCAACTGGCTTTCGAGCAACAAGGCTTCGCCTTCGGAGTTGGTTACCATGACTTCTATCGACGCCAACTGCGCAATCATCGCCTGCTGTTTCGGCGATGCGGTTTGCGTCCGAAAGTAACTCGACACGCGGTTCTTGAGGTTTTTAGCCTTTCCTATATAAATGATTTCGCCTTTTTCATTCAGCATTTTATAAATCCCCGGCCGACCGGTCAGGGTTTTCAAAAAGGCGGCTACATCAAATTCGGCAACAGGCACAACAAAACTCAATGATCGAACAACCCGGCAATTCGGCGAAAAACATCGTGAAACATTTCCTCGGTCAAACGCTTGGTTTGCACGTTATAACGGCTGGAATGATAAGAATCAACCAGATATCGCGAATTAGGCAAACGATGCAAGCGATTATGGCCGAACGGTGCATCTTTTAATTTTAAACCACAGGCTTTCAAGACGGCCTGATGCGCGATACTGCCCAGCGCCAGAATGACCGTTCCTTCAGGCATTTGCGCTATTTCGGCGTTTAAATATCGATTGCAGGTATTGATTTCCAAACCGGTCGGTTTATTTTGCGGTGGCAGGCATTTAACGGCATTGGTGATGCGGCAAGCGGTTAAAACCAAGCCATCCCTTCGGCCTTCTGAAATGGGGCGATTACTGTAACCAAATTGGTATAACGCTTGGTACAACAAGATTCCGGCATAATCGCCGGTAAACGGGCGCCCCGTTGCATTCGCGCCATGCATGCCCGGCGCCAACCCGACCACCAACAATTCCGGTTGTTCGTCACCGAACGGAGCAACCGGTCGGGCATGATAATCGGGATACTTGCGTTTCACCTCGCACAAAAATTCGTCCAAGCGTCCGCAATCCTTGCAATCTTGATTAAAAATTTCGTTAGAAGCCATCGGTTTGATTGAAAAAATAGGGGATTTTACCGCATTTTGAATTACACCCATCGTAGATCAAAATTCGGCATTGGGGTGATCGCCAAAGGCTCCGCACCTAAATATCTAAGGCTATTAACCATTCCCAATGGGCTATGGAATTTAGGTGCTGGGTGAATACGTCCAGGTAGACTCTATGCACCGATGATCACCCCGGCGCCTCCTTAAGCATCGCCGAAATTTGAAGTGCGAAAGGTATATCCACTATTTTCAATCATAACCGCTCCACTCATAGAAAGCCTTATTCCCCGGCGATCGACATGCGCTCGATCAAAACCGAACCGGTGCGTACGTTGCCTCGATAATCGACATCATTACCGACCGCGACGAGATTTTTAAACATATCTTTCAAATTTCCGGCAATCGTAATTTCCTCGACCGGGTATTGAATTTCGCCGTTCTCTACCCAGAATCCGGCCGCGCCGCGCGAATAATCGCCAGTCACCATTTTAACGCCCTGCCCCATCAATTCGGTTACAAGCAATCCGGTGCCGAGTTTTTTCAGCATGCCGGCAAAATCATCGTTTCCGCTATCGACGATCAGATTATGAACGCCACCGGCATTTCCCGTGCTTGCAAGACCGAGTTTCTTCGCCGAATAAGTACTTAACACATAGTCCTTTAAAATTCCTTCCGCAACGATGTCCCGAGCCCTAGTTTTGACGCCTTCGGCATCGAAAGCAGCACTGCCGAGAGCACCAACCAAATAAGGCTGCTCGTGAATATGTATGAATTCCGGAAATATCCGTGTATCCAACGCATTGAGTAAAAACGACGATTTACGGTATAAGTTACCGCCGCTAATTGCGCCGATTAGCGATCCGAACAAACTGGAAGCCACTTCAGCCGAATACAAAACCGGACATTGCCGCGTGCTTAAGCCTCGCCCCTGCAAACGTCTAACCGTTCTTTCGGCTGCTTTTCTGCCGATGGAGTCGACCGCCTCGAGCAAGTCAGGATTCCTGGCAACGCTATACCAATAATCGCGCTGCATACTGTCGCCGCGTTGTCCTAATACTGCGCAACTAATCGAGTGACGGCTCGATTCGGAACCCTTCAAGAAACCTAAACTATTGCCCAAAACCCGAATGCCTTGGTGACTGGTGACCGTTGCGCCTTCCGAATTCGTAATTTCGGTTGAATAAGAACGCGCGGCATCTTCGCAGGCTATCGCCAACTCGATCGCACGATCCGCAGCGAGAGACCAAGGATGAAATAGATCTAAGTCGGGAAATTCGGTCGCAAGCCAGTCTTGCTCGGGTAATCCTGCATAAGGATCTTCGCTGCCATAGCGCGCGAAACTGCATGCGGCGGTCACCGTTTCCTTGATCGAAGCATTGGATAGATCGGTGGTACTCGCAGAACCTTTACGCTGTCCGAAATAAACGGTCACGCCCAAGCCTTGATCGCGATGATGCTCTATCGTTTCGACATCACCCAAACGCGCGGTCACCGACAAGCCGCTATCGACACTCAAACCTGCTTCCGCAGCGGTTGCGCCCTGCAGCTTCGCTTCATCTAAAATGCTTTGGACCAAATTTTCCAATCGACTGATTTCTTCCCGGTTTTGCAAAATGATTCTCTACTTAAAATTAAATCGATATAGTCAACGGTAAGCAGTGAGCGGTAAGCGGGCGACCTACTATCTGCTTACCGCTCACTGTTTACTGTTTACTGTTTACTGTTTACCGTTCACTGCTTACCGCTCACTAACCATCAGATACTCGTACCGCCGACCGTCAACGCGTCGACTTTCAAGGTCGGCTGGCCGACGCCGACCGGAACGCTTTGCCCATCCTTCCCGCAGGTCCCGACACCGCTATCGAGTTCCAAATCGGTGCCGACCATCGACACCCGAGTCAGAACATCCGGCCCGTTGCCGATTAACGTGGCGCCTTTTACAGGTCGCGTCAACTGGCCGTCCTCGATAAGATAAGCCTCGCTGGCTGAAAACACGAATTTTCCCGAAGTGATATCGACCTGTCCGCCGCCGAAATTTTTTGCATACAAACCTTTTTTGACCGAGCGGATAATCTCTTCAGGATCGTGCGGCCCCGGCAACATATAGGTATTGGTCATGCGCGGCATCGGCAAATGCGCGTAAGATTCGCGCCGACCGTTACCGGTCGGGGATACGCCCATCAATCTGGCATTCAATCTATCCTGCATGTAGCCTTTCAATATGCCGTTTTCAATCAACACAGTTTTTTCGGTAGGCGTGCCTTCATCGTCTATACTCAACGAGCCGCGACGTCCCTCGAGCGTGCCGTCATCGACCACGGTACACAAATCGGATGCAACCCTTTCGCCGACTCGTCCGCTAAAGGCCGATGTCCCTTTGCGGTTGAAATCGCCTTCCAGACCATGCCCAATTGCTTCATGCAATAAGATGCCCGGCCAACCCGATCCCAAGACTACAGTCATGCTGCCGGCCGGCGCATCGACGGCATCCAGATTAACCAACGCTTGCCGAACCGCTTCTCGACCGTATTCCAGTGCTTTATCCTGGTCTACGAACATGCCGTAATCGCAACGCCCGCCGCCGCCCATGCTACCCTGTTCGCGGCGTCCATTATCCTCGACAATGACACTCACGTTCATACGAACCAACGGACGGATGTCGGCAGCCAATGTACCGTCTTGATTAGCGACTAAAACATTTTCATGAAGACCGACTAAGCTGATAACCACTTCTTCAATACGGCTATCGAGCTTGCGTGTCTCTCGGTCGACTTTATGCAACAGTTCGACTTTTTGCTGATCCGCTAAAGATTTGAGTGGGTTGACAGAATGGTAATATCGAGGCCACGCGGCTTGTTTGGAAATGGCCGTACGCGCATTTTGTCCTTGTCGGACAATGGCTTTGACATTACCGGCCGCTTCGAGCAAGACCGGCAATTCAATTTTATCGCTATAGGCGAATCCGGTTTTCTCGCCGACGACGGCACGCACACCGGCACCTTGTTCGATATTATGACTGCCCTCTTTGATGATGCCGCTTTCCATAACCCAGGATTCGTAATGACTGGATTGAAAATAGATATCGGCGGCATCGACCGGAACACTGAGCAAACTGCTCATGACTCGCTCGATATCTTGTTCCTGCAAGCCTGCCGGCGCAAGAATCGCTTGTTTCGCTATATTTAAAATTTCCATACTGTCTATTATTGCCGTTGATGTTTCGGTATGCCGTCTCGCAATTTCTTATAGAGCATCTGCAGCAACCGGTCTGGCCCGTCTTTTTTAATGTCCTCGAGCGGTTCTGACGCACCTGGTATGGACGGATTTTTTTCATCTTGTTCAGTCACGATATCCGCAGTAATTTCCGACGCGGATTGACCTTCGGATAACTGCAACGAATAAATTCGCTCGATATAATCGTCGTCTTTAAATAACCAGCCCAAAATGCCTTTCGCCTCGTTCTCGTCGGGATCGAAGCGGACATAGTAATAACCGGCATCGCGATCCCTATCGGTAATTTCGATGCGTTGCTGATTTAGGACTAACTCCATTATGAACCACGCTTTTTCAAAAGGTTCTTTGATAATTAGCTTGGTTCGTAGCGCCGATTGTTCGATCGCAACTTTATCCCCTAAGCCTTGTTGAATCGATAACGTTGTCAACACAGGATCGACCGATTTTTGTAAACTCTGCTCGCCCGATGCGCCCTCGAATTCCGGCGGTCGCTCCAAATGTCCGGTGTCCCGATAACGGACTTCAGTTTCGGAACAGTTCGCCAGAACCGCCGACCACAACAACACCCCGCAAAATTTAAGGATGGTTCTATTCGATGGCTTCATGACATTTAAAGCAATGTAACCTTAAAATTTGATTTTTCAAGAATATTCTCTCTAAGCGCCAAGCCGGAGGGAAAGATAAGCGATGAACATAATTCCTATCAGTTCACAGCTAACCACTGACTGCTTACCAAAAACTAATCGAAATTTAAATTTTTCGATGCTGTAAAGCGGGGAAAGACAATCGAACTTTTTCCAAGCGTTCGTGTTCGATATCGGCGCAAACGAAGCCGCCGCCATTCTTATGACAACCTAAAACCACTCCCCACGGATCGACTATCATCGAATGCCCAAAGGTTTTACGACCGTTAATATGAAAGCCACCCTGATTCGGTGCAATGACATAACATAAGTTTTCAATCGCTCGCGCTCTCAATAGGACCTCCCAATGCGCGGCACCGGTTTGTGCGGTAAACGCCGAAGGCACCAACAAAATTTCGGCGCCTTTCGCCACCAAATTACGGTAAAGTTCGGGAAAGCGCAGATCATAGCAAACCGACAGCCCCAACTTTCCGAAAGGTGTATCAACAACAACCGGATCATGTCCGGGCTCAATCGAATTCGATTCGCGGTATTCTTCCTCGGTATCGGGTACGCTGACATCGAATAGATGTATTTTGTCATAACGCGCAACGCGCTCGCCACGGTCGTTATAAACCAAGCAGGCAGCTCTAACTTTGTTACCGTTATCGCCGACCAAGGGGATCGTTCCACCGACAACCCAAACTTTGTATTTGAGTGCGGTCGACGCTAAAAAGTCTTGTATAGGACCATTCCCGTCGACTTCCTTGATCGTTAACTTATCTGTCTCGCTTTCCCCCATCAAGGCAAAGTTTTCCGGCAATACAACCAATTTCGCTCCGGCATTTACCGCTTCGCCTATCAATTTTTCGGCTTCTAAAAGATTCGCCCCCACATTGGGACTCGATGCCATTTGTATGGCGGCACATTTACTCATAAAGACTCTTGTTTTAATTTTTATTTAGAATCGCTCAATGCATAAGGATGCGCTGATGTTTTCGTTCAATACTTACCCTTAGGAATATGCACAAAATAACTGCTACAAGTAGTAGGCTTTGCGGCGATTCGGTAACTCGCTTGACAGGACGCCGTGAATACGTCCATGTAGGCTTGACGGCGGCTTTCCCTGCCGCCGACACCTGTCAATCGAGCCACCGCCCCCCCCTCCCAGAAGTTGTCGAAGTTATTTCATGCTCGTTCCTTATGAACATTAACCTAAAGTTCATCAAGGCCAGTCGATCGAGCAACCGCACCCTCTTCGGAACCAGCATTTTTACAGCAGCGTTTTGCATATCTAAAAAGTAGATAAGGAATGCAAATCTGCGAACTTTCTCAGTAAATTCGGCAGTTTAAAGGATTTGGTCATGAACATACCTTTCGCACTTCAAGCCTGGGCGATGCTTAAAAAGGGACTGAATTCACGACATCCTTTGACGAGCAACCCGGTGCCGAATTTTGATCTGCGATGGGTATAACTACCCTGTTTTTATACTCCTCATATATCACGAAATCCTTAATCGCTATTTTCCGTCCACGGAAAATCGGTAAGTCCTTGCCAGGTTTTGTTAAACAAACCGTCGCCTTCACGCAAAGGAATTACCTGCGGTTCTTCCCAAGAACCTATGATTCGGTATTGAGACCCGAAAAAAAAGCCCTCCTGGTAATCTTTCGTCACTGCCTTGGCAATCAAACCGGCTAAACGGCCGACAATTGTACCAGCAATGGGAACCGCATCGGAACTTTTAGGCACGACCCGAACTTGTTGATCCAGCGTTTTATCGTTCAAATTGGCGTTCCCGGAAAGCGTTATTTTTGCCGGCACGGCGTCGACTTCTAAATTTGAGGTACTGGCAATGCCCTCGGCTAAATGGATACGCCCCTTGATACTATTGAAGGTTAACCCTTCCTCGTAAACATCGCGAAAATCCAATTGCAATCGCTTAACCCACTGTGAAAACGCTATGATACCCAATACTCGCCCCAATCCGGGTTCTATGCTGAGCAATCTCCCGTCCTTTAACTCGACATCCACTTCACCTCGCAAGCGCTCCAATGAAAATTGATAGGGAGCGGCGTTCCACTTTAGATCGAGTTTTGCGGCAATACGGGTTTCTTTCATACTTTCATATAGCCCTAATTCATTAAGCAACCGACCGAACTGCCGACCGTCGAAAGTACCTTTTAACTCAGTTGTTGAGCCAAATCCTTGATTGATCCAACGCCCAGTCAGGTTCATTGTTTCATTTCTATCGGAAATTGTAAGTCGCTGAAAATGCAAGCCTTGAGGTATACGTACGGTTCGCAACACCAATCGCCCCATATCGCTTGAGCGCCAAATCACTTTTTCGCTATCGATATCGAATAACGGTACTTTTTCCATGAGGTTATCGGTACCACTTTCCAATTTAATGCGGCTCATCGCTGTCAGATCGATAAACTCCATGGTCATCCGTATGCTATCCTCGCCCGATCGGTCAACCGGTATACGCAAATTCCCCTTGGCCGCCGAACTATCGATTTTACCTACCCAGAAATTGCCGCGGCGCGTCAACATTAAATCCAGCCTACCCAAATCCATAAATTGATTTATTAGCTGACTGGTTCTTATTTTGATTTCGTATACAGGCATCGACTCGTCTTTTGCGACACCGTCCCTATCGATAAAACTTAGCCATTCTTCGAGATTCATTTTATCGCGATTCGCTTCTAGCTTAATAACCGGAGCATCCGGATAATCCGCTACACCGACCCCGAACAGAAAATGCCCCGAATGCAATGCCTGCTCCGCTATCTCAATCTTAAATGCGGCATTCAGCTGATTATCGTAATTTAATCTAACCGGCAACAAACGCTCGTCGCTCAAGTCAAAAACCAGCGACAAGGGGCGCGACTGGTCTTTATCTTTTCCGAGTCCGTCGGGTAAGATTAATGACAAGCCCCTCAAACCCGAATTGATCGTCATTTGAGTTGTGCGATTGTCTTCGGCCGGTAAAACCAATTCCAGTCGGTAATCGGTATTGCCTTCAACAAGCCCCCACCATGGCAACTTAAATTGATTTTTCAGATTCTCAACGGCGCTTTCTCCCGCGACTTTAATCGTGGTTTGTTTCGGTTCGCTTTCGATATTCACTCGAATCGGGCTCCCCAACGCGACCGCCTGTATATTGTCGGCGAAAAGCCCCTGTCCATTAAATCTTAAAACCCCTTTGATATTGCCGACCGGCAAATCGAATGAGTGGACAACGAGCGAGGCATGATCGAACGTTGCTTCGCCATCGACCTTAACCGGTTTCAGCCCCTCTAATGGGATATCGAGATCGAGTTTAACAGATGTGTTTCCGGTAGGCGTTACTGCGGTTCGCAACGCACCGACCGGTGAACCGATCGGAGTTTGCTGTAGAAAATCCAACGCGTGAATAATACTGCCCTCGGCGACGCCGCTGACCAAAAGATTGGGCTCAACATTCAGCATCGGAATAGTTATTTCGGCTTGCCTAATCGAGCAATTTGCAGTTTCGGCTTTCTTGATGTCGACCTTGAGCGACGCTCCATAAAACAGCGCCTGCGCATCAACTTTGGTTAAATTCGGCCATTCCGGGTCGTAATTCAACGTCATATCGGAAACATCGAACAAGACTTCGAAAACGCCCTGACTTTCGGCGAAGGGGTAACTCTCCAACTCGCCGGAAAATAACAATCCGCCTCGCGGAATACTGCCTGAGATAAACGCGCGGTCTAACCAAGAGAAAGTATCGGGATCGATACTTCCCACCGGAAGGTAATTTTTAACCTGACCAAGATCGGCAACCGAAAAAGTACTTTGTAAATCCAGTACTGGCGAGGCTTCGCTTTTTGGCAGTGTTAAAAACAAGCGACTAATCGTTGACACGTCCGACATATCCAGCATTATTTGCTTGCTGGAAACGACCCAGGCATCGAGCGTTTGCCACCAGTCGAATCGCCCTTGCAGACGTTCGAACGATAGCGCTTGGCGAAACACTCCATTCGGCGCTAACTGCGATTGACCGGTCGTCAATTGCACCATGCCTCGCTCGTCATTGCCGCGGATATGTCCGGTTATACCGGAAAATCCCGGAATGAAATCGAACCCGGCAAATCCTAAATCGGAAAATAGACCATCGGCGGCAAAGCGCTGACTGTCAATATCGACAAAAAGCGTAAAATCTTCCACATTTCCGGACAACTTGAGTGCCGTCAAACGTTCCGCCTGTTCAGCCGGCAATAAACCTGGCCAAGCCATCAGCTCGGAAATATTCATCAAATCCAAACGATGCGCCGACAATGCCAAACTCTTGAACGCACTTTCTGCATCTCGCTCAACAGCCAAACTGAACTGCGTGTCGGTCCAAGGCCGCCGATTATCTTCTACAGCCAATCGAGCAACATCCAGAGCCAAGCTTCGGCCATCATCGCGCCACCTAAAGAGCGTTTCAAGACTATCCAGCACTAAAACATTCTTTTCCTTGAACTGCAATGCCACGCGCGACAGATTAATCTCTGCGACCGCTTCGGATATTTGACTTTTTTGCCAATGCGTCCAAAGCTTCAGATCGCCAACCCCGGATTCAATACTAACATCCGATAGCGATTCGCCCGCCATAATCTCGGCCACGTCGACCCCGGTTCCTTCAAAATACACCTTGCCGTCGATTTTACCGGGTTCGAAAAAATTGCCATTCAATTCCATCGACACGCGCAATGTATGACCTAAATTTTCGGGTAAGCCCGCCAACAAATGAATTTGATGTCGACTCCCGTCGTTATTGATCACCAAATCGACTCGTTCGAATTGAATGGGTTTGCCGCCACGCATTTCATCTTGCCAAGCAATACGGCTATGCAGCAGCTCAAATTTCCCTCCTTGCAGCAACCACAATGGATAATCGGTCTCGCCGCCGGCTTGTAAACCGACTAGTGTAAAACTACCATCCGGTTTTCGCTGTATCGACACATCGGCACCGATAATCGATATCCATGATGCCCTCCAAATTTCTCGCGTCCAAAGAACACGCCATAAACTGATATTTAAGCGAATCTCTTCAAAATTAACCGGCGTCGAGAGGCTTTTGCCATCCTCATCCAACACATTGATATCTTTTAGCATTAACGTCGGCCTGATGCCTCGCATACCGGTCTTTATTCGACCGATTTGAACCGGGGCATCGATCAGCGCCCCAATTTCTCGCTCTAATTCGAACTTATAACTTTCCAGCCCGCTCATTAATACACGGACTGCCGTCAAGCCTAATGCCGAAGCAATCAAAGACCAAAAAAGCAGAATTCGCGTGGCCCGCGTAATGTGATGAATCACTTAGCTAAAAACTCGTTAATGCGATATTGAAAAACTACATGAGTCGTTTGAAAAATAAAAAGTATTCAGGACATCTTGTATGAATAACTCAATCAACATCAACCGAAATCATAACAACACGACGTCATATTGTTCCTGATTATATTCGCCCTCGGCCCTAAACTTAATCTGAATATTCAAAAATGCCTCGAGTTCCGCAAGCATATCGGCTTCCTCATCGAGCAACATTTCGACGACTTCATTCGATGCCAGTACCATTAGCTTCCGAACTTTGTATTGCCTGACCTCGCGAATAATCTCGCGAAATATCTCCAGACATACCGTTTCGGCGGTTTTCAACACACCGCGCCCGCCGCAAGCCGAACAGGGTTCGCACAAAATATGCTCGAGACTTTCCCGAGTCCTTTTACGGGTCATTTCGACCAAACCGAGCGTAGAAACCTCGGTAATTTTGGTCTTCGCATTATCCTTTTCCAAATGCCGTTCCAAGGCTTGCAAGACTTGTTTGCGATGCTCATGGCTCTGCATATCGATGAAGTCGATAATGATAATTCCACCTAAATTTCGCAATCGTAGTTGGCGAGATATCGTCTGAGCAGCCTCCAAATTGGTCTTAAAAATCGTCTCCTCAAGATTACGCCCGCCGACATAACTGCCGGTATTGACATCGACCGTCGTCATCGCCTCGGTTTGATCGAACACCAAGTGTCCTCCTGATTTCAACATGACCTTACGATCCAGCGCACGCTGAATTTCCTCTTCGACGCTGTAAATATCGAAGACCGGACACTCGCCGGTATAATGCTCGATCACATCGACGATATCGGGCACGAAAATCTTCGCGAATTCGACCAGCTTGAGATAAGTTTCCTTAGAATCGACGCGCACCCTCTCGATACCTTCTTTGTATAGATCCCTCAACGTTCTGACACTCAGCGGCAAGTCCTTATGAATGAACTGCTTCGGTTGCGCGCTATTAATGCTTTCCGAAATTGTCGTCCAAAGCTTGAGCAGGAAAGTCATATCGGAATACAAAACCGCTTCCTCGACGCATTCGGCTGCCGTACGAGCAATAAATCCGCCACATTGGTTTTTTTCGCGAAACGATTCAAGACAAGCACGGAGCCTAGCACGCTCGGCATCGCATTCGATCCGTTGAGACACGCCGCAATTATTGGCATAGGGCATATAAACCTGAAAACGCGACGGAATCGAGATTTCGGTGGTTAATCGCGCGCCTTTAGTGCCGATTGGGTCCTTGGTCACTTGCACGACGATATGTTGCCCCTCGTGCAGATAGCTTTCGATATTCGCCGATCCTTTTTTTTCCAAATCCTTGCTGCATAAATCGGATAGGTGCAAAAAGGCAGCCCTGGACAAACCAATATCGACAAAAGCCGCTTGCATGCCGGGCAATACTCGGCAGACTTCACCCTTATAGATATTACCGACCAAACCGCGTTGTCGGCTACGCTCGATAATCAGTTCCTGCAAGACTCCGTTTTCGATGACGGCAACGCGTGTTTCCGGCGGCGTGACATTGATTAAAATTTCTTCACTCATTTGAAAATCGTTATCCCTTGTTTCGCTAAAAGTTCAGCCGTCTCGAACAGCGGCAAACCAACCACGCCGCTAAAACTGCCGGTAATCGATTTGACGAACACGCCGCCTAAACCCTGAATCGCATAAGCACCCGCCTTATCGACTGGCTCGCCGCTATGCCAATAGCGGATGATTTCATCTTCGCTGATATCACGAAAACTGACCTCGGTAACATTGACGGCTTGCCAGTGTTCGAAGCCTCTGAGCGATATTGCGCTAAAGACCTGATGCGTCCGTCCCGACAAAAAGCGAAGCATGGCCAGGCAATCGGCCTTATCCTTCGGCTTGCCCATAATCCGTCCGCCCAAGATCACCGCCGTATCAGCGGCCAGAATCGGCAGCCTTGCCCCACTCCGCTCCAGTGCTACGGCCGATTTTTCGGCAGCGATACGTCGAACATAAGACAAAGGCGCCTCACCTGAGTAAGGCGTCTCATCGATATCGACCGGAAACACCTTAAAACTGACTCCGATTTGCGTTAACAGTTCCTGACGGCGCGGAGACGCCGAAGCCAATAGGATTTGCACACTCATTCGCGATGATAGGGATGGTTATTTAAAATACTCCAGGCGCGATAAATCTGTTCGGCAACAATCACACGCACCAATGGATGCGGAAAAGTCAGCTTGGACAGACTCCAGGATTCGCGCGCCAATTGTTTCGCATCATCGGACAATCCTTCGGGTCCGCCGACCAATAAGGCGACATTCCGCCCGCTTTCGAGCCATCGTTTCAAGGCAACCGACAATTCCGGCGTCGACCAAGGTATTCCGAGGACGTCCAAGGTCACGACATGCGCGTCTTTGGCGATTGCCGCGATCATTTTATCGCCTTCGTCCTTGACTATACGGGCCGAATCGCTATTTTTACCCCGCTTGCCCGGCGGAATCTCCTTGAGCACCAATTCGCACTCTCTCGGCAGTCGCTTAGCGTATTCATCATAACCGGATTGTACCCAAGCCGGCATTTTATTGCCGATAGTAATCAGTTGTATTTGCATGCACGGAGCATACACAGAAGCCTTGGAGTGCGCAATAAACAAACGCTATCGTTTAAATGAGACTTATTGAAGAAAGCCTTTTAGAATGGGAACCGTTGCAGTAAAAAATAGCCCTTCTATATATCAGGCATTTTAACGGTTGGACTATAATTTCAATTTTTACGACCAATCTGAACCATGGCTACCAGTTCCTTTTTCGAGCAGCTATTCAAATGGGTTTTCATCGTCAGCGCATTACTGACAGTCCTGCTTTATTTCAAAAAAGACCATTTACCGGAGCCGAATTTTTACGATCTCGGTTATCTCGAAGAACCGGCTCAAGCCAAGATAAAGGCCGAGCCGTTCAAGAGCCGAGTCAACGATCAGGAATATACGATCACGCCTTTGTATGACTATGAGCTACACGGCGTCGTCGTCAGTTACAGCGACGCCGATGCCTTCACCAACATCTGGCACCACAAACGCTGGCATGATTTTATAAACCTTCGCGACTTATGCGTGATCTGGGGTAAAAATGTCGGTTCCGGCGTTTACCGGCAAATGAAGTTTCATAACGATAGCTGGACATGCTGGGCTTCCTGGCAAGACTACGAGACCGGGGCTTTATTCAAGATGAACGCACTGTCGAACAATCATTTACTGACCAACGACGACCGCATCAAAAAAGCGCTGATGTCCGCAGAACCGGGCGATCATATCCGTTTCAAGGGCGTATTGGCCGAATATGCCAACAAAAGCAATAATTTCTTTCGCGGCACCAGCATTACCCGAGACGACACCGGCAACGGCGCCTGCGAAACGGTTTACTTGGAGGAATTCGAAATCGTCAAAAAAGCCAATCGGGGCATTCGCAAACTTTACGGCCTAACTAAATGGTTGGCCATCGTTTCTTTTTTCAGCTTTCTTATCTTCTTTGCGATTGCACCGGTTAGAATTCGGCATTGACTGGAGCAATTCATTGACAAACAGGCTTTGATGACTTTATTTTCCACTTCCTGACACGAACGTTTCGATATGTTTTGACCACGGTCGAAAGGTGAAGGACAGCGCACTCCGTCTTACCAAGGAACTAAAGCTTCACTCAAAATCCATATCCGGTTAACCTTTGCCCAATTAATTCTAACAACAGCACTTAAACTAAACACCACAATGACCGACCGAAACCTAGCCGATTGGCATAACCGCGCCGCACTGTTCGAACAGGAAATCAACAAAGCCGTAATCGGGCTCGAACGCCCGGTACGACTCGTCACGACCGCGATATTCGCGCGCGGCCATGCGATGCTCGAAGGCGATGTCGGAGTCGGAAAAACCACCTTGCTTAGAGCCGTTGCACGCGGCATTGGCGGCGCCTACGAGCGCATCGAAGGCACGATCGACTTGATGCCTAACGACCTGGTCTACCACACCTACATCAACGAAGCCGGCAAACCGCAGGTCGACCCCGGCCCGATATTGAAACATGGCGAGGAGCTGTCGACCTTCTTCTTCAACGAAGTCAACCGCGCTAGACCCCAGGTCCATTCATTGCTGCTGCGCGTGATGGCCGAAAAATCGGTCACGGCGTTCAACCGCGAACATTACTTCCCACATTTGCAGGTCTTCGCCGACCGCAACCGCGTCGAAAAAGACGAAACCTTCGAAATACCCTCCGCGGCCCGCGACCGTTTCATGATGGAGCTAAAGATCGAAACACCGGAAGACCCGGCCCTGCAGCGCGAATTGATGTTCAATCCGAGATTCTACGATGTCGACGCATTGATCGAGACGATACAGCCGGGCATCCTCCCCTACCGTGAATTGAACGATATCAGCCGGCAAATTCAGCATCACATTCAAGCCAGTGAAACCTTGCAAAATTATGCCTTGCAACTTTGGCAGGCGACCCGCTTTCCGAAAGACTTTTCGATTGTATTGGACAACGTCGACATGGACCGGCTAATCCTGGCGGGGGCCAGCGCACGCGGCGCCGGAATGCTGATGCGCGCGGCGCGCGTGACGGCATGGCTGAACGGACGTACGCACGTCTTACCGGAAGACATCCGCGAAATTTTTCATGAAACGATCGCGCACCGGGTGTTTTTCAATCCAACTTACGAATTGAGACGCACACTGCTCGCCGAACAGCTCAGCCAAAAAATACTGCAGCAGGTAGCAGCGCCCTAAGAAAATTTGCTCCAGTCCATTTGTACGCGAAACTTAATCGGATGATGTTCTAAGAATTTTATTATTTATTTTTCCTCTCACTGCTCACTACTAACCGCTTACTACCACACGCCAACGATGCTCGAAGAATTTCATTATCAACTGCCTTGGCGCACCGCGAGCGCGCACCCTGGCCGTCATGCCGGCAAACACAGCGGCGGCGAACACGAGTTTCACGGGCATGCGCCGTTGATTGCCCGTCCCGAAGCGCACAATATCGATATTCATGCCAGTCTGCTCGACCCGTTCGGCCAATTCATGGTCAGGACTTTTCGCCAGCGCGGCTTGATTTCGGTCAACATCATTGCAGACTTATCGGCATCGATGAGCTTTCACGGCAAAATGAAAACCTTGGCACGGTTTACCGAATTGACGGCTTATTCGGCCTATCGCAGCGGCGATCATTTCGGCTTTTTCGGCTGCGGACAGGATTTACTGCCGGACTTTCATCTACCGCCGCGCTGGTATAAAGGCGGCGCCGCCGAACTTGTAGACCGGCTCGGGCAATTCGACCCCGACGACAGCCATTGCCGAAGCCTGCTCTCGATCGCCGAACATTGCCCTCGGCATCGCTCTTTGATTTTTCTAGTCTCCGACTTTCATTTTCCATTGCATGAAACCGCCGAGATTTTCGATTCGCTGTTGAAACACGACGTGATCCCTGTCGTATTATGGTATCCCCAAGAGTATCGTAATCTGCCGGAATGGGGCCTGGTGCGCCTGGCAGACCCGGAAACCGGTAAAGACCGGCAATTACTGATGCGTCCGACGCTGAAACGCAAAATCATCGCGACATTCGAAGACCGGCAAGAACGGCTCAAGCATTTGTTTACGCGCTACGGCCGCCAAGCGTTTTTTCTCGACGACACCTTTCAGGCCGATCAGCTCACCCATTATTTCTATGAACAATAAACACCTAGGAATATGCACAAAATAACTTCTACAATTAGCAGGCTTTGCGGAGGTTCGGTGACTCGCTTGACAGGACGCCGTGAATACGTCCGTGTAGGCTTGACGGCGGGCGGCTATAAGATTGCCATGGATGGCATGAATGCAGATTTTGCAGGAGCAAAAATCTGCCCTGCCGCCGACACCTGCCAAGCGAGCCACCGCCCCCCCTTCCAACAGTTGTCTAAATTGTTTCATGCTCGTTCCTTAGCTCATTTTTACTTATGGCTATTGCTGTATTTATCGGGCGCCATGACCGCAAACGCGGCCAACATTGAAATCGAACTCGATACGCCGCGCAACTACGGCTACAGCCTTGGCGACAAAATCACCTTGACGGCCCATATCGGGGTACCGTTATTCTATACACTGGAATCCGGCTTTCTGCCGACCCCTGGCCCGATCAACGAGTGGCTTAGGCTTTATAGTATCGAATCAATACCAAGCAAGCCAGAGAAAGACCACTCGCTTGCGATCACCTATCAGGTTTTCAAGAGCGTGCGCGCCACCGAGGAATTGACGATCCCACCATTGCCGATTCGCTTCATGCACCGAGGCAAGCCCGAAATTGAAACGCTTCCGCCTTGGACTTTCAGTTATCATCCGCTGATTCCAAAAAACAAAGCGGATCGCGACATCGAGCCCGAATCGGAAGCGCCGCCGCGCCTAATCGATACGACTTCGCACCGCCGCGCCTTGACTTATTTGCTCGGGGTATCTTCGATTATATTGCTCTATATCGTGTGGTTTTACGGCAAAATCCCGTTTCTCGAACGTTACAGCGGCTCATTCGGCAAAGCCTGCCGGGAAATCAAAAAACTCAAAAAGTTGCCACAATCGAGAGCGGTCAGCTTACAAGCCTTGCAATGCTTTCATCATGCCTTGAATGAACTGGCCGGCGAAACACTCTTTGCCGGACAATTGCCGGACTTTTTTCAACGTCATCCGAAATTTTTACCGGTTCGAGAAAAGACCGAAGCTTTATTCGCCATTTCGCGGCAACTCTTCTTTGCCGATGCCGCTAGCGAATCATCGGCAATAAGTCCGGCTCAAGTCGAGAAACTGTGCTTGCTATATCGGAAACTCGAAAGGAGTAATCGATGGATTTAGCGCTAAGTCATCCGTGGGTATTGCTGTTTTCACCGCTGGCCTTACTGTCGTTTTTCGGTAAGCATTTACCCGCACTGCGTTACTCAAGCCTGTCGATATTACCGTTCGACCCTTTGTCGTTTTTGTTGTTTACACTATTGAAGTTGACCGGCGCCGGCGTCATTCTGTTGTTGCTGATTGCGCTATCGGGGCCCTATCTCAAGGAGCAAACCGTGCAACGACTCGGCCAGGGCGCCGAAATCGTCATCCTACTCGACCGAAGCGCGAGCATGAACGAAAACTTCGCCGGCCGTTATTTCGGCGGTGCGGCAAAAGAAAGCAAAATCGCGATTGCTCGAGACTTACTCGGTGATTTCATCAAACGTAGAAAAGACGATTTTTTCGGCATGATTTCGTTCAGCACTGCGCCCATTCATGTCATGCCGTTGACCCAAGACAAAACCGCGACTCTGGCCGCGATCGACGCGACCCGATCGCGCGGCCGAGGCGTCACTAACATCGCGCCGGGTCTCGCGATGGCGTTGGACTATTTTCAGGAACGTCCGTTGACTGGATCGCGCGTCATCTTACTGGTATCGGACGGCGCCGCGCGCATCGATCTCGAAACGCAAAGCACGCTTGCCCAGTTGTTCCATCAATACAAAGTCATGCTGTATTGGGTTTATCTGCGCGACGATAGAAGCCTCCCTCTCGATAGCAAGCCGGCCAATGCAAACGAAACCACCTCGCCGGAATATTTTCTGCATCAGTTTTTCCAAAGCATCGGCATTCCGTATAAAGCTTTCGAAGCCCAAAACCCGGAAGCCCTTCAAAACGTCATCGACGAAATCGGGCGTCTCGAAAACAAGCCGATTCAATACACCGAAAAGATAGCCCGGCAAAGCCTCGCAGAGTATTGTTATCTACTGGCAATCAGCGGTATTTTGATCTTGCTGTTTGCCCGCTATTTCGAGATAAAGTCCGAACGCCTTCTATTCGAATCGAATTCTTTCTCCAACCGATAGCCTTGTTGTTAGCGGCTAAAGTAGGCCTTCTTATTTATTAAAACCCCGAAAACGCCGCCATGACCATTCAACCGCCTTCGAAACGCCCTCGCCCCCATGAAGAAAGCCCTACCTCGGCTTGGCGGCAAACCTTGAACCGGATCATTTTCGGCGCTGAAACCAAAGCAGGAAAGGCTTTCGACGTTGTTTTGATCATCATGATCTTACTCAGCATCGTCGCAGTTATGCTCGATAGCGTCGAAACGATACGTAATCAGTATCGACAACTGCTCTATTTATCGGAATGGTTTTTTACGCTGTTATTCACGCTCGAATATATTTTACGCCTACTTTCGGTACGCCGCCCCTTGCTGTATGCACGTAGTTTTTTCGGCTTCGTCGATCTGCTCTCGATCCTGCCGACTTATTTGGGACTGCTGATTCCCGGCGTCGGATATATGCTGACATTGCGAATCTTACGATTGCTGCGCATATTCAGAGTATTGAAGTTATCCGAATACATGCGCGAAGCTAACGTTCTACTGATTGCACTAAACAATAGCTTTCGAAAAATTGCGGTATTTTTGTATACGGTCTTGACGCTGGTCGTGGTATTCGGCGCTCTGATGTATATCATCGAAGGTAGCGAAGCCGGTTTCACAAGTATTCCCAGATCGGTCTACTGGGCCATCGTCACGATCACCACGGTCGGTTATGGCGACATTTCGCCACAAACGGCATTAGGACAATTACTCGCCTCGACTATCATGATCATGGGCTACGGAATCATCGCCGTGCCGACTGGCATTTACAGCGCGGAACTGATGAAAAGCCAAAAGCAAAGCCGAATAGACAACAGACCGTGCCCCGATTGCGGCGCGACCGGCCACGACTTCGACGCCGTCTATTGTAAATATTGCGGACACCGGTTGAAAGAAGATGAGTAAAACTCCTGTTTCTCCAAAACGATATACTGCTCTTTACAGATCAAAATTCGGTGCGGGGGAACTGTCAGTAGACGCCAGGCAGGGCTAAATTCTGCACCCTCGACAACCGCAAGATTATAGCTTTCGCACTTTAAATTTCGGCAGAACTAAAGAAGGCGTCTAAACGATGATCGATAAAATCTAGATACAACGCAGATATAAGGCTAACAGCGAGAAAACCGGCTTTGAAAGGCATTGTAATGGCGCAACGTCCGTCGACACAGTTTTGTGTCACAGTAGACAATGTGAAAGCGGAGGGGAGAGAGAAGGGGTTAGATTTGGATGGGGTGAACGACGGGGCTCGAACCCGCGACAACCGGAATCACAATCCGGGGCTCTACCAACTGAGCTACGATCACCACAGAAAAGTATTTCAACAGGAGATGGCACGCTTGGCAGGACTCGAACCTGCGACCCTCGGCTTAGAAGGCCGATGCTCTATCCAGCTGAGCTACAAGCGCAGTATGGTCGGGGTAGAGGGATTCGAACCCCCGACATCCTGCTCCCAAAGCAGGCGCGCTACCAAACTGCGCTATACCCCGATTGACCTTCGTGAATGAGTTCGAATCTTGTCTAACTATCCACCCGTGAAGAGCTGCGTATGATAAAGACTCTCATGACTTTCGTCAATAGATTTTTTTAATCTTTAACAATAAACTCAAAAAGTAATTCAACCTACTCCCTTTTGATTGAAAAACCGTCTAAGAATAAAAGGTATGGGATGTATCTATCGAGGAACGCCGTGAACCCGTCCATGGGGGCTTAACGGCAGCGCTCCCTGCCGCCGACACCTGCCAATCGAGTTACCGAACCCTCCGTAAAATAGGGAAGTTATTTGCGACTAAATCCTTAAACATTCTCGCCAACCTTTTTGGTGAGCGAAAGCGCTATACAAACGTATAACAAGTTATTGGTAACTATTCAGTCCCCCGGCAATTATCGTTCCCGCGCTCTGCGCTCATAGTTATATACCTTTCGTACTTCAAATTTCGGCAGCGCCTGACTGAGGAGGCACCAGGGTGTGCGGCCCCTCACCTAACGCTAGGTGAGAGGCCAGCATGGAGCTGGCTTAGAGCCTACAGGGAGTTATTCACGGCGTCCTTTGACGGACATCCCGGTGCCGAATTTTGATCTATGATGAGTATACATAAATTGTAGGGTAGGCTTCGCGTACCTTTATGCCGTTAAACAGCAAATTTCTAGCCACATCAAACCATGAGGGCTTGGTTAATATTGGAGGGGCTGCCCATGGTACGCACAGCTTATCTCAAAGAGATGTATATAACGGCGAACGCTCGGCGTTCGGCTTGTTTCTATAGCCTTTCTTTTACAATGCGATAAACATCATCGACTGCTTGTTCGGTGCCTTCCAAAATCAATTCGAGTTCCTGAGTCTTACGTTCGGCAAACTCCTTGTCTTTCAAGCTACCGACATTGATATAGACATTCAATGCCGCGCTTTTTAAACCGGCGTAAGCGGACATGACAGCGACGCCCGCATCGCTAATGACGCCGGTATTGCCTTTTTCGGCGGCAATCCGGCATAGCTCGATCGTTTCGAAGCAAGCTCGGGCGCATTCAAGCGGCACTTCGGTCGCTTCTTTCAATACGGACTGTATGGCTTCGGATCGGACCGCCTTTTGTTGTTCGGTCTCTTTCGGCATGCCGTAACAGGCCATCAACCGGTCAAAGACGTCGACGTCGGCCTTGATCATGCCGGTTAGCCGTTCGCGTAACGCTTCGGACCTGTCCAATAGTACGCCCATTTCCGCTTCGAATTCGGCGTATTTCGGCTTGCCTATCGTCAAGTTGCACACCATGCCAACCAGCGCGGTTGCTTGCGCGCCCATCAACGCAGCGGCACTGCCGCCGCCCGGTGTCGGCGTCTTGCTGGCCAATTCATCGAGATAGGTTTGTAACGATTTGTCTTTGATATTGGTCATGGATCGATTTGCTTATTTTGTCATTAAAGTCGTGCCGCTTCGGCGACGTTTACTCCCGACGCCAGTTAGTGCCTCCGCCCGGAACGTCTTCGAGTATCACGCCTTGTTGCTTCAATTGATCGCGTATTTTATCGGCTTCCGCCCAATTCTTGTTCTTTTTGGCGTCGATTCGCGCCTGTATCAACGTTTCGATTTGCTCGGTCGTCAAGCCTTCGGTTTGGTTATCGCCTTCTTTCAAAAAGCGCTCGGCATCGTCTTGCAATATACCCAGAACACCGCCCAGCGCCCGTATAGTGGCGGCCAATTGACTCGCCCTTTGCTTATCGGAATCTTTAACTTTATTGAGTTCCCTAGCCAGATCGAACAGCACCGACAACGCGACCGGCGTATTGAAGTCGTCGTCCATCGCTTCTTTAAAGCGCGCCTCGTAATCGGCGTCGACTTCAAACTCGCCGGCATCGATACCACGTAACGAGGTATACAGACGGGTCAACGCGACCGCCGCCTCGTCCAGATGTTCGTTGGAATAATTTAGCGGACTGCGGTAGTGGCTAGTCAAGATGAAAAAGCGCACGACTTCCGGCCGGTAGCGCTTCAATACTTCGCGAACGGTAAAGAAGTTACCCAGCGATTTGGACATTTTTTCTTCGTTGATACGCACGAAGCCGTTGTGCATCCAGTAATTGACAAACTTTTCGCCGGTCGCGCCTTCCGATTGCGCGATTTCGTTCTCGTGATGCGGAAATTGCAGATCCATGCCGCCGCCGTGTATGTCGAAATGATTACCCAGGCAACCGGTCGACATCGCCGAGCACTCGATATGCCAGCCGGGACGCCCCTGACCCCAAGGCGATTCCCAAGCTGGCTCGCCGGACTTGGCCGCTTTCCATAGCACGAAATCCAGAGGATCTTGCTTGGCTTGCTCAATCTCGACACGTTCGCCGGCTTGCAGCTCGGCAAGGTTTTTGCCGGACAAACGGCCATAGTTGCTAAATTTCGAGACCGAATAAAATACATCGCCGTTAGAACCGACATAGGCTAAGCCATTCGCAATCAACTTTTCGATCATTGCTAGGATTTCAGGAATTGATTGCGTCGCTTTTGGCTCGATGTCGGGAGGCAATACTGAAAGCGCGCGCTCGTCCTCATGCATCGCCTCGGTGAAGCGCTCGGTTAGGGCGTGGAAATCTTCGCCGTTGTCTCGTGCGCGTTGAATGATTTTATCGTCGATATCGGTTACATTGCGCACATAGGTCAGGTTATAGCCCGAGTAACGCAAATAACGCGAAACGACATCGAATACGACCATCACACGCGCATGCCCGACATGACAATAATCGTAGACCGTCATACCGCAGACGTACAAACCGGCCTTACCTTCGACACGGGGTTTAAAAAGTTCTTTTTGGCGCGTCAGAGTGTTATATATTTTCAACATGACAGATAAGGCGGGTTAACAACAAAGCAGGGCAATGTACCAAGCCGGCACTTCTCTTTCAAGACAAAAACACATAGAATTCTTGGTTACTTGTTACTCACGGGAATCAACCATGCGTACTCTTTTTACCGCTACAATACTGCTACTAGCAACAACCCATTCTTTTGCAAAGGAAAATACAATGTCAGAACAAGCAAATAAGGTCAAACTCACCACGACACTGGGTGAAATCACAATTCAATTGAATCACGAAAAAGCGCCGATCTCATCCGAAAACTTTCTGACTTACGTTAAAGATGGCTTTTATAACGGCACGATCTTCCACCGCATTATTCCGGGATTCATGGCCCAAGGCGGCGGCTTCGACGCCGATTTCAACCAAAAAGCCGTTCGCGAACCGATCAAAAACGAAGCCGATAATGGTTTAAAAAACAACCGCGGCACGTTGGCAATGGCTCGCACGCCCGATCCGAATTCGGCAACCGCGCAATTTTTCATCAATTACAAGGACAATTCCTTCTTGAATTACACTAGTCCGACTCCGAACGGCTGGGGCTATGCCGTTTTCGGCGAAGTGATCGAGGGGATGGACGTGGTCGATGCGATGGCCAAGCAACCGACCGGCAACCGCGGCATGCATCAGGATGTTCCGAAAACCGACATCGTGATCGAAAAAGCCGAAATCGTCGAATAAGACTTTTTTGCCAATGGAACACGGATGCTGCCGGTCGACATCCCACGCAAGCTTATCGTTCCCATGCCTTGTGCTCATCGTTATACATAAATTGTAGGGTACGCTGCGCGTACCAAAACATGAACATTGCGGGGTTACCATGGTACGCACAGCGTACCCTCCGCGGATCGCCTAGCGCTAGGTGATCCGCGAGTGTTAAGTGACAATAAATGGTATTGAGGTCTCGTTGGTTAAGATTGCGAAAAGGTAATTTTTGACTTATGTATAACGATGAGTGCTCTGCGTGGGAACGCTGCTTTAGACGCTGCGCGTCGACTGCGACAGTTAGGTTGCTTGATAGACTTTAGGAAGTGCATAGGTTGGCTTTTGCTTGTTTTATCGGTCATCGGGGACGCAGAGCATGGGAACGATAATTTAACGGGAAGTTTTTTGTTACAAAGTCCTTAGCCGCATCCGTGCTCCATTCCCTAAGGAACGAGCATGAAATAACGTCGACAACTTTGGAAGGGGGTTCGGCGGCTCGATTGACAGGTGTCGGCGGCAGGGAAAGCCGCCGTCAAGCCTACACGGACGTATTCACGGCGTCCTGTCAAGCGAGTCACCGAACCGCCGCAAAGCCTACTACTTATAGAGGTTATTTTGTGCATATTCCTACCCCGCCTCCCCCAATTCAACGAGCCAGTCTTTTGCCCATGCCACGCGAAATCCAATTTATTTCGGACCTGCATCTCTCGCTTGAAAAAACCGAAATCACCAAGCGCTTCCTGTCCTATTTGGAACGCCAGGCGCCGCGCGCCGAAGCCGTGTACATTCTTGGCGACCTATTCGACGCCTGGATCGGCGATGACGATCCGACGCCGCCGAACGGTAAAATCAGAAAGCAACTCAAACAACTAACCTCATCCGGCACGCAAGTCTATTTGCAGCAAGGCAATCGAGATTTCCTGCTCGGGCAACGATTTTGCGACGAAACGGCCGTGAACCTGCTAGGCGATTATGCCGTGATCGATTTGTTCGGAACACCGACCTTGCTGACTCACGGCGACCTGCTCTGCACCGATGACCTGCCTTATCAAGCGTTCCGCGAAAAAGCGCATACCCCGGAGTGGCAGCAAAACGTACTTTCCAAGCCTTTATGGCTAAGACTAATCGCCGCACGCTGGTACCGCTTGCGCAGCCATTTCCACAAACGCGGTAAAACGCAAGACATCATGGACGTCAACCAACAGACCGTTATCGAGATAATGCGCGAACACGGCGTGTTGCAACTGATCCACGGCCACACACACCGGCCGGCGATCCATGAATTCGAAATCGACGGACAAAAGGCGAAGCGCTTCGTATTGCCCGACTGGAAAAAAGGCAGCGCGCAAGCCCTATGCTGGACCAAGCAAGGCCATCGCCTCGAAGCCATTTGACATCCCAACAAATAGCGAATCAATACCGCCACTCACAATTCATTTTTCCCTTGATATAAAATAGTGAACAGTGAACAGTGAACAGTGAACAGTGAACAGTGAACAGTGAACAGTGAACAGTGAACAGTGAACAGTGAACAGTGAACAGTGAAATGATTAGGCATTTCAATTACGTGTCAAGTCCTAATTTCCTCTTTCCTCTTTCCTCTTTCCCTACTCACTGCTGACCGCTGACTGCTAACTACCCATCAAGCATAATACCCAAATTCCGCATCCCGTAATCTGCCGGCCAAATCGGGAGCTTGCTGCGACAATTCAACAACCTGCTCGACTGACAAGCGCAGCACGGTAATATACGTTTTAGCTCTAACCGTCGCGGTTCTGACCGCCTTGGCCGATAACGCATGCTCGCCGATAAAGCTGCCTTTACGTAGTTCGGCGACATGAAAGCTTTGCCCCTGCTCATCCTGTTTGAATACATTGACGCTGCCGCTGACTAATATATAAATACAATCGCCTTTGTCACCTTCATTGAACAAGGTATCTCCAGGCAAGAAACTGATATATCGCGCCTGCTCCGCTAAGCGTTTGATTACCAACCTCGGCAAACCGGAAAACAAAGGGACGCTATCAAACCAATCATCTCGTTTAGCCAGACTCAAACTTGCCGTCATAGCCGGCAATTGTTTTTGCGCATCGAATAAGCACTGTTCTAATCGCCGAAAGACCTTAACCGACAATTTGCCTTGTTCGTATTCCTCAACAACTAGCTTATGCGAATAAAGCAGCGCCACTTCTTGAAACAGCCTGTTTTCATATTGACGATAAAAATCAGGAAATAATTCGCCGAAGCGCTTTAAACGTCCTTGCCTTCGATGCAAGCGGTTCCGATATATTTTTTTAATGATATTTAATTTGTCGCCGGATAAATTCGGATCGGCAGTTTTAAGTTTTTGCAAAGCGACATGCGCCATCAATACACCGGCAATATCATGACGAATGAGATTCGAAAACCGGCCGCTTTGGTATTTAATGAGCAAACCGAGCGTCCATTCGTATTTGCTTAAAAAGTGGATCATCGACATTTCAAACCGCAAAAACGGATTATTTTCATCTTTAGCGGATTCGATGAGCAACAACTCCTCTATCGTTTTCGCCCGGTCTTTTCTCAATAGATCCTGAAAATTAAAATAGGTGTAATAATTGACCAGACCGATATCGTGCAACCGCGCCAACTCATCCGTTTCGGCTTGCAATGCCAACAAATGCAATTGTTTTAACTGCTGATCCTCGGACATCGGCTTGTCGCTCGACGGCAATTTTTTGCGCAAATCGAAGACAACCGAATTTTGAATATCACTGTTAAGTAAATGCAAATTAGCAAAGCTATGCAAAACATCGTCGACCGAATACTTAAGCTGAATCATGCCTTGCTGTAACTCGAGCCACTCTTCATTGCTCAAGCGATCTATTTTCAACCAATGCATCAGCGGCCTAAGCGTAGATGCATTAACCAGCATACTCACCATCACAACGCCTAGCGTCAACTCTTTCAATAATTGTTTATCAGCCACTGTATCGGGTATCGAGAAAGCAATCGCCACTGCCAAACCGCCCTTCAGACCACCCCACCACATGATATGCCGGCTAGTAAGATAAATTTTAGGCAACCCGAATAAATAGTTCGTAAACGGCATGAACGCATAAATACTCACGGCTCGCGCGATTGCCACAGCCATTACCGCCCACAAAACAGGGTTCCAATTACCGAGCAACGAGAATAGATCCACCGATAAGCCGATCATAATGAACAGCAACGAATTAAATATTAAAACAATAACTTCCCAAAATTCTTTGACAACATGCTCGATGTCACCCGACAACCTCGGCAAGCCGACTATTTTAAAACATAACGCAGAAGCCAACACCGACATGACGCCCGACACATGGAAAATGTGCTCGGCAACGATGAACGCCGAATAAGCCATAATCAGCGTAAATACTAAAATAATACTGCGTCCGCTTTGAGCCAGCCTAACTATCAATTCGCTAAATAGCAGGCCGCCGAAAACACCGACTCCCGCGCCGCCGACAAACACCCGAATAAAAGCCGGAACTGCCGATAGCGAATCGGCCCAGTCGTACTGTCCGGTCAAAAGAAAACCGAGTACGATATTAAATAATACGATCGCCGTGGCATCGTTGAATAACGATTCGCCCTCTACCAATACAGCAAGCCTTCGACTGACACCAAGTTCCTTAAACAAAGCAATCACGGCGACCGGATCCGTTGCAGAAATCAGTGCACCGAACAATAGCGCGACAAGCCAATCGAGCTGTAGCGACACCACTAATCCAAGGCCAACCAGAAATGCCGAAATCAACATACCCGGAATCGCCATCACGACAACCGGAACCAGATCTTTTAATAAGGCCCGCGCATCGAGACTCATCGCGGATTCGAAAATCAATGCCGGTAAAAAGACAAACAACACCAATTCATGAGTCAATCGAAACCCACCCACAAAGGCCACTTGATCGGTCAACGTGCTAGTTAAATTAATCATCAAGCCCATTAACACTAACAAAACGGTATAAGGCAACCGCAAATGCTTGGTCAATCCGGCAATCACCATTGCAACGGTCAGAAACACCAAAACAACAGAAAGCAAGTAGGAAATTTGCATAATAGAAGGTTGTTGATACAATGAGCTCGATAAGCCGAACCCTGAGCTTATATTCCCGAACGACAGTGTAATTTAAAGGCTTGTCGTCCGCCTTAAAAGTTGACTTTTAGGAAAAAATCCTTAAATTTACACACCTGGCGCGGCACTTGTTAGTTCTCCGGTAGAGGGAATGATCGTCGCCCCATAAATTACTTAAAACTAATATTAGTCTTAAAAATCATAACCCGTATTCTGTCGCGTAACAGGATACCAGGAGGAAATATATGAAGAAGCCTGTCAAAAGCTGGCTGATTGCCTCAACTGTCGCTGCCCTGCTTGCAGTACCTGCAGTATCTCAAGCGAATAGCGAAGTTGAAAAATTGACCAAGAACCCTGCGAACTGGGCAACTTGGGGCGGTAACTATCACGGCACCCGTTACAGCGAACTCAAACAAATCAACACTTCTAACGTCAAAAACCTGCAACCGTCATGGACTTTTTCAACCGGCGTTCTGCGCGGTCATGAAGGCGGCCCTCTTGTTGTCAATGACGTCATGTATATTCACACGCCATTCCCTAACACCGTTTATGCGATCGACCAAAAGTCTCAAGCGGTCATTTGGGAATATACTCCGCAACAAGACGCCGACGTCACGATTCCTGTGATGTGCTGTGACACCGTTAACCGCGGCTTGGCTTATGGCGACGGCAAAATCTTCCTGCAGCAATCCGATACTGTCTTGACTGCATTGGACGCAAAAACCGGTAAACGCGTATGGAGCGTGCAAAACGGCGACCCTAAATTGGGCATGACCAACACCCAAGCGCCTTTGGTTGTTAAAGACAAAGTCATCACAGGCATCTCCGGCGGTGAATTCGGCGTGCGCGGCTTCTTGGCGGCTTACAACATCCGCACCGGCGAGTTGGACTGGAAAGGCTACAGCATGGGCCCCGATTCAGATACTCTGATCAATTCAAGCAAAACGACAACTTGGAAAGACGGCAAAGTTCAACTGGTCGGCAAAGACTCGAGCACCAGCACTTGGGAAGGCGACCAATGGAAAATCGGCGGCGGCACCACTTGGGGCTGGTACAGCTACGACCCAGAATTGAACCTGGTCTATTACGGATCAGGCAACCCTTCGACTTGGAACCCGGCTCAACGTCCTGGCGACAACAAGTGGTCGATGTCATTGTGGGCTCGTGACGCAGACACCGGCGAAGTCAAATGGGTTTACCAAATGACTCCGCATGATGAATGGGATTACGACGGAATCAATGAAGTCGCGCTAGTCGATCAAAAAATCAACGGCAAATTGCGCAAAACCGCCGTTCACTTCGACCGTAACGGTTTCGGCTACACGCTGGATCGCGTTACCGGCGAATTGTTGGTTGCCGAAAAATTCGACAAAGCGGTTAACTGGGCGACTCATGTCGACCTGAAATCCGGACGCCCGCAAGTCGTTTCTCAATACAGCACCGAATACAACGGTGAAGACGTTAACACTGAAGGCGTCTGCCCTGCTGCATTGGGAAGCAAAAATCAACAGCCTGTCTCTTACTCTCCGCAAACCGGTTATTTCTACATTTCCGGCAACCACGTTTGCATGGACTACGAACCGTTCGAGGTTGAATATACTGCTGGCCAACCTTATGTTGGCGCGACATTGTCTATGTTCCCGGCCGGTAAAGATGCCATCACAGGCAAGGAAGACGGCTCTACCAACCTGGGTCAATTTACTGCATGGGATGCAACCACCGGTAAAATTATCTGGTCCAATAAAGAGCAATTCTCGGTTTGGTCAGGTTCGTTGGCTACTGCCGGCGGCGTCGTTTTCTATGGCACACTGGAAGGCTACTTGAAAGCGGTTGACGCAAAATCCGGTAAAGAGCTTTACAGATTTAAAACGCCTTCCGGTATCATCGGTAACGTCAATACTTGGGAATATAACGGCAAACAATATGTCGGCGTACTATCAGGCGTTGGCGGCTGGGCCGGTATCGGTATTGCTGCAGGCCTCGACTCCGGCGAAGAATCTTCTAACTCTGAAGGTTTAGGAGCGGTCGGCGCATACAGAAGCTTGAGCTCTTACACTAAATTGGGCGGCACATTGACTGTATTCGCATTGCCTAATTAAGAAAAGATCTGATTTATAGATCGAAACAAACCCCGGTCGATTTTCGGCCGGGGTTTTTTTTTGACCGTCACACCCCACAGAACCGGAACCCAATAATCCTAAATTCGGCAGTCAGTCCACGAAATACACGAAAGTAATCATAAGGTTAAATAATTCTCTTGAATCACCTATATGGTGAGCAACTTGGAAAATATAATTATTTAAATATTTTCGCAGCAATTCCCAATTTGGGGATCAAAAAGGGTGTGGGGTTATGCTTGGCGAGGATGTCAGGTCAGCAGCAGGGAGCTGGCGCCAAGCCCCCATGGATGGGTTTACGGCGTTCCTCGATAGGCATACCTCACACCTTAAAATCGGCGAAACTGCTCAAACTGGGAATTGCTGATATTTTCGTGTGTTTCGTGGATAAAATGCATTTTATAGGATGATGCCCGCGTTGCAACTTAGCCTTTAGGGCTCAGATACATTAAACTATTAAGCTCAATTTCGAACTCACTAGGAGAAAGAATGACTCTCAGGACTTTATTATTTAGCGGTTTGTTATTTGCCGCCATAGCCTCCCCAGCCAATGCCGAGGACAAATTCAGAGTCTGCGCAGACCCGTTAGACCCGCCTTATTCCACTAAAAAAGGCGATGGCTTCGAAAATAAAATTGCTGAATTATTCGCCAAGAAATTGGGACAAGACCTTGAGTACACTTGGTTTCCCAATCGCATAGGCTTTATCCGAAACACACTAACAGCAATGATCAGCGATTCCGAGGACGAATATAAATGCGATGTCGTCATGGGCGTCCCGACCGGTTACGATCGAACTTTGACAACCAAGCCCTATTATCATTCGACCTATGTCTTACTGATCGCCAAAAATCGTGGTTGGGACGATATCACATCGGTGGAACAGTTGAACGATTTACCCCTCCAGCGCCAAGAATCGTTACGCATTGCAATGTTCGACAGAGGCCCCGGTACGGCTTGGCTGCAAAAGTGGGGCTTACTCGATCAAGGCGTGCCTTACCAAACCATGACCGGCGATAATGAAAACAATGTGGCTATGCAGATCAATAAGGATCTAAAAGCCGGAATAATTGATATGGCTGTCCTCTGGGGGCCGATGGCGGGCCATGTGCTCTCGCAAAACCCCAAAGATAGCTTCACTGCCATCCCTATGAGCTCGTCACCGGGCATGAAATTCGATTTCTCGATAGCTATGGGTGTTCGATACGGCGATAAGGCGCGAAAAGAAATGCTCAACCGGCTCATTGACGAAAATTTCGATGACATTCAAAAAATTATCGCCGGCTACCAAGTCCCATTATTACCGATTCCAAAACAAAAAATCCGCAAAGATGACGACTAATACGAATCGTTATCTTCCCAACTAATCAGCCGGATATGTTATTCCACTTCGAGCGGTCAAGTTTTCGGCTTTTATAGTTAGACGCGAAAGTCAAAATGCAGATATAAAATCCACCAGGCTAAATCATTTGAATTTAGCCTGGTTTTTTCAGGATTAATTCTTTTTGGGAGGCGTTAACACCGCTTGCGGACCGAGTGCCGTTTGACTGTGTTTTAAGACGACCCCACCTAAAGGCGGCAAAGTGATATAGAGCGAGTGAGGCCGATTCATCCAGGCTTGTTCCTGAGTCCAAATACCGTCCGGTGAATTTATCACCCCGCTGCCACCGAATTCCTGCGCATCGGAGTTAAGGATTTCATCATAACGCCCGGCTGCCGGTACACCAATGTGATAATACTCGCGAGGCACCGGGGTAAAATTCAACGCCACAATGAGAAACGCGCCTGTCTCCGGATCCTTGCGGATATAGATCAGCACCGAGTTATGGGCATCATGGCAATCAATCCACTCAAATCCCGCATCGGTAAAATCATTGGCGTGTAAAGCCGTCTCCTTTTGATAGGTGTGATTCAGCGTCTTAACCAGATGTTGCAAGCCTTGGTGGATCGGATAGGCCAACACATACCAGTCAAGCACTTGACTGCTATCCCATTCGCGCCCTTGACCGAATTCACAACCCATGAAGAGCAACTTTTTGCCGGGGTGGGTAAACATATAAAAATACACCAAACGCAAATTAGCAAAGCGCTGCCACTCATCGCCGGGCATTTTATATAACATCGACTGCTTGCCGTGAACCACTTCATCGTGAGAAAACGGCAACAAAAAATTTTCCGTAAAGGCGTAAATCAGACTAAAGGTTAATTCTCCCTGATGGTATTGGCGAAAGATCGACTCTTTTTCCATGTAGCGCAACGTATCGTTCATCCAACCCATATTCCACTTCAAATCGAAGCCCAACCCACCGACATACGGCGGTTTAGTAACTTGCGGCCAAGCGGTCGACTCTTCGGCCATGATCAACACGCCGGGAACTTGTTGATGGGTAATTTCGTTCAATGATCTTAAAAAGTCGATGGCCTCCAAATTTTCGCGGCCGCCGTATTTATTGGGTATCCACTCGCCTTCCTCACGGGAATAATCAAGATACAACATTGACGCTACCGCATCGACGCGCAAACCGTCCACATGATATTCCTCGAGCCAGAACAGCGCACTCGAGATCAAAAAGTTCTTAACTTCATAGCGGCCGAAATTAAAGATCAATGTCGACCAATCACGATGTTCGCCGAGCCTTGGATCTTCATGCTCGTAAAGCGATGTACCGTCGAACCATGCAAGCGCATGCGCATCTTTTGGAAAATGCGCCGGCACCCAATCGAGAATGACACCGATCTCGTGCTGATGACAATAATCGACAAACCAGCGAAAATCTTCGGGACTACCGAAACGGCTGGTTGGCGCATAGTACCCCGTCGTTTGGTAGCCCCATGATTTATCATAGGGATGCTCAGTAACCGGTAACAACTCAAGATGAGTAAAGCCTAAGGTTTTGGCATATTCCACCAAGGCCACCGCCAATTGCCGGTAATTGAGCAACTCGCCTTCGGAGCCTCGCTGCCAAGACCCCAAATGCACCTCGTAAATGCTAATCGGCTTGTGCTGCCAATCGAACTTCTCACGCTGTTTCAACCATTTTTGGTCATGCCAATTAAACTTATCGTTTGCCGTTACAATGCTTGCCGTATTCGGGCGAACCTCATAAAACCGACCGTAAGGATCTGTCTTTAATAAAATATCGCCGTTCTTCGCGCGAATTTCATACTTATAAACCAAGCCGGGCTCTAATCCTGGAATAAAAAGCTCCCAAACGCCATTACCGCGCACCCGCATTTGATGGCAACGGCCGTCCCAGCGGTTGAAATCGCCGACTACGCTGACTCGCGATGCATTAGGCGCCCACACGGAAAACAGCACGCCGGCGACATTTTCGATTTCGTGTACGCGTGCACCCAGCAAACGGTAAGCATGCCAATGTTTACCTTCACTGAATAAATGTAAATCGTAATCCGATAATTGCGGCCCGTAGCAATAAGGATCGTAACCGATGTGCTCGTAATGGTCTTGATCGCGCCAAATCAGCCGATAGCATGGAGGAACTTGTGATGCTAAGCCATGCCATTCGAAAAGAGCCGTACCTTCAATTCGAGTCAATGGCAAGTTTCCTTCGGCCAAGGCCACGGTTTCGGCATGGGGCAAAAAAGCTCGTACCACAACCTGTTTGTCATCCTTGGGATGGCGGCCTAAAACGGCAAAGGGATCGCTGCATTTTGCATCGACAAGACTCTGTAATTCTGTGGATAGTTTTGTTTTACTCATCTGCTTTTGCGGGAAGCCCGCGAATTTATACCCCTTACTTGTCAAATTTCGGTGCCGGGGTGCCCGTCAAAGGACGCCGTAAATACGTCCATGTAGGCTCTATGATAGCATCCATGCTATCAAAGCCTTTGCCGAACATCCCGGCACCTCCATAGGCTAATGCCGAAATTTAAAGTGCGAAAGGTATATCATTCGGGTGGGGATAGCTCAGCTCGCCTCGGCAAGCCCGGTTCCCGCTCTCCTGTTTTAATGTGCTATCCTGGTTTTAGCATTGATTCGGCGTCGTTATTCTGGCACCTGTAATTGTAAAATCTTAACTTTTACCGAGCCGTCTACTGTGTAGTGACCATGACCCGCACCATACCCGGCAATAAGTCGAAATGATAGGGACTCGGCACATAAGCTAGCGGATACTCCGGCGATAGATCGGTAAACGGCGCGCGCGACTGAACATATTGATAGAGATCGGGCGTCGAAAACTCATGGCGTTGCCAAGGGTCTTTATTTAACAAGATCAAAGCTTCTTGTTGTCCGGATAAGCTGGCTTTCCAGAAAAAGAGTATCGGCGATTGCGGATAACCGATTAGGTTAAAAGGCCCCTCCTCTTGAAATACAGGGTAATCGGCTTTCAAGGTGTTGACTTGAGTAATAAACTCGGTCAAATCCACCTCGGTATTTTCCCAGTCCTCGGGGCGCGTATGCACCACATGCAGCGGTTTGCTAAAACCGTATTCGTAACCCATCGGCATCATCACGCCGCTGCTGAATACGGCCGAAAACAAGTAACGCTGTTTTAGGGCTTCGGCATTGCCGTTGCTTTCGGCAAATAATCGAGGCGTATCGTGGCTTTCGGGAAAACTGATCGACGGGGCGGCTTGGCGCAATAATTGATACTGTTCCGGTAACCAAGGACTTTCGAAATCCCACCATTTGGAACTATTGAAAATATAATCAAACCCGGCTTGCGCGGTTTGCTTGGTTCGCTCGGCGCTGCAGCCTAGCGTTTCAGCGGTAAACACCACATCGGGATGTTTTTGTTTCGTATCCGTAATCAATTGCCGCCAAAGTTCGGGCGACAATTGATAGGCGGCATCGCAACGAAAGCCTTTAAAACCCAGATCGATGTATGACTCGATGATTTTACGATAATAGGCATAAAGCCCATTATCGTGACTGCGGCCATGATCGAGTTGCGCTAAATCCTCCCACACCACTTTATGGCCGCCGTCTTCGAGACAAAAAGGACGCTGCACCTGCCCATGCTCACGAACAAACCATTCAGGGTGCTGTTTTAACAAGAGCGAATCGATCGCACAGTGATTCAATACCAAATCGGTCATAAAGCGGAGTCGGTGTTTTTTCTCAGCCTGTTGAATCAAGGCCCGCAATTGTTGCTCGGCGGTCTTTTTGGATTTCGGATCGACTAACAGCGGGTTTAACTGAAAATAATCGGCAATAGAATATAGACTGCCGGACGCCCCGGTTTTTTGTAACGGGTTGACAAAAACCCAATCGAACCGCATCGCCGCGGCCCTTTCCAAGTGCGCCTCCCACTGCCCGAAGTGGCCTGCCAACAGGGGGAACAAGTTGTACATCCTCATGAATCGGCCTCTTTATTTGTTACGAATATAATCATAGATATTCAGGTAATGTTGTCCCGGATATTTCCAGGAGTAATCGCAACGCATTGCATTTTTCATCAACTCCCGAAAATGATCCGGAAATTGATAATAACAATCGATCGCGCGCGACAATGCCGACTCCAGCCCATCATTGTTGTAATCCCTAAAAACATAGCCGTTGCGCTCGTGCAAGGCTTTGTGATGAGCATGGTCCTTGTCGAAGACCGTATCGGCCAAACCGCCGACCTCGCGAACAATCGGAACCGTGCCGTATTTCATCGCAATCAACTGGGTTAGACCGCAAGGTTCGAACAGGCTAGGCACGACAATCATATCCGCACCGGCATAAATCAGATGCGCCAAGCCTTCGTCGAAACCGACTTCGATATGGCAATCGGGACTCTCGTTTAAATGCCGCTTCAACTCCCAGAAATAGCTATTGATATCCCGCTCGGGACTTGAGCCTAGCAACACGAACTGCGCCCGATGGTTCAATGAATAAAACAGTGCATGACGAACCAAGTCCAACCCTTTCTGAGGATCGAGCCGTCCGACGAAAGCAATAATCGGTTTTTCATTGTCCGCTAGCAACAAGCGATCGCGTAAAGCCCGTTTATTGAGATATTTATTGTCTACTTTTTCCACAGTAAAGGGAGCGGCGATATGCGGGTCGATTTCGGGATTCCAGACATCATAATCGATCCCGTTGACCACACCACCGAACTTATAATGATGCGCATGAAGGGTCGGTTCCAAACCGAATCCTTGACCGCCGTCTTTGGTTTCTCCGGCATAACGCGGCGATACCGTCGTAACGAAGTTGGAATAGACTATACCGCCTTTCATCAAATTCAACGCATGCGGAATCCGATTATCCAACAAGCGATCATGATGAAAATAATACTCCGGTCGATGCAGCCCCGTCGCATTCAATAAGAAGTCGCCCGTCAACCCTTGATGCTTGAAGTTATGAATCGTAAAACATACTCTCGGATGCCAGAAGCCTAAATTCTGATAGATCTCATATAAAAACACCGGCACCAATGCCGTTTGCCAGTCGTGGCAGTGAATCACATCGGGATGCTTGCCGGATTTCCAAAGAAATTCCAACGCGGCGCGGCAAAAGAACGCGTAGCGCAGCACGTCGTCATTAAAGCCGTAAATCGTGCCACGATTGAAGAAATTGTCCGGAGAGTGCGGCTCGATGAAAAAGCATTTACGGCCATGAACGAAACCGAACCAGACCGTACAATGAATATGGCCGTTATACCAGGGCACCCAAAGGTCGTCATAGGTTTTGCATAAGCCCCAAATATGATCGTAATGCATACAATCGTATTTGGGCAAAATAATCTCGACACTGTGTCCGCGCAATTCCAGTTCGCGGCTTAAACCGGTCACAACATCCGCCAAACCTCCGACCTTCGCCAGGGGTGCCAATTCCGGAGTAATCTGCACGACAAACATATGCGGGTAGTCGGGACCGGGTTGGTCGTGGTATGGCGCATGCTCGAGGTGCGACATCATGTCGGCAACGGGCTCCGGCGCCGAAGACTCGGGGGGCGGCGCTATTGGCTCTGCCTTACTATAATCGGGTTGCCGCCGAAACTTTTCCGACGGCACATCGGGACTGATGGATGTCGCCTGAGCAACCTCGGGCAAAGGCGTGATAAATGCCGTATTGGGCTCCCGGTATACAGATTCGTCGCCCTTGGAAGACGTCTCGACTTGGGTTTCGCCGGCGGTACCGGACTGTTTAGGAGCGGCTTTTTCGGAAACTTGACTAGACGCTGCCCCCTTCGAAGCAACATTCTCTACCGCCGCAATCTCGTTTTGCGGAACAACAGGCAAAACCGGCGCAGGCGACAACGAATCCGCTTTCGGCTTTTCCTGCGCTGTTGTTTCTGGTGCTTTATTTTGCCGATCGGAATCAGTCGGCTGATCAGAATTTGAGTTCGCAGAATTACGCATTGGCGCCGACTTAAGTTCTTCTGCAGACTTAGTTTTCGGAGAATCCTTAACTTTTATTTCGGCTTTAGCCTTCTCTTCATCCTTCTTAGCTTGAGTCGGCGTATTGACGCTAGAGACAGTCTTGGTTTTTTCGGAAAGCTTGTTTTTAGGAGCTGCTTTCGCCTTAGGCTTAACAGGGGATTTTGCCGCATTTGCAGTTTTTGACGAGGCCTTTTTCACAGGCTCTGCTTGAGCCGGTTTTGTAGTCTGCGCTTTAGGTGAAGACTTAACTTCCGGCGCCGTTTTAGCTTTCGGAACTGTTTTAGATTTTGCTGCCGTTTCGGATTCCGAAGACAGATTAGGCTTCGGCGCATCATCTGTCTGAGTCGACTTTTCCATTTTGAAAGACTCGGCTTTAGGGTCATCGTTAACCGTCGACGCAGCAGCACTCGCCTGCTCCTCCTCCACCTCAGGCGTTAACGCCGATTGATTCTCTGTAGTCGGCTTTTCGGACGCCTTATTCGTTGTTGCTGTTTTTGTGGAGCTTCTGGTTTTAGTTGTAGTTTGCTTTGCCATAAATCAGACCTATCATGCCAATTAAAAGATATACTTTCCCGCCGCCCTTAGGATTTCGCGACAAATAACCTCCTGACTCTATGAACTGAGTAGCGAGCTCGGTAACTCACTTGACAGGATGCCCCACCATCGACACCTATCAAGCAACCAAACCAGTCTACCCTACATAAAAACTAGGGAAGTCTTATGACCGAATCCTTAGCTTAGTCTGTTGTCCGCGGTTGTGTTTTATAAGTCCGAAAATCAAGCATCGGAAAAATATCATCCATCACTTCTAACGCCGTCAAATAGTGTTCGTTTATTGTATGCGTGCGAACGCTTTCTTGCAGATAATTAAAGCGAGCCAAATGATCGAGAATACGCTTTTTAGCGTACTCGACGGTCGTCCCTGACTTCATAATGAACGGCCAATCCGAGGCCTGCGCCAATAATAACGACCGTGCCGCCTGATTCAAAGCCCGCTCCTCCAAGGACAAACGGGGGACTTGTTGAAACTCTTCGGCTAACTCCTCCATCAACATCGCCGATTTGTGTAAAACTGGATAAATCCAAGCATTGGTTTCATTGAGCCAGTATCCGGAATAGCCCTGTTCGCCCCAACTCGATGCCGAAGGCGTTGCGGTTTGCAAGTGTTGAAAACGCGACAAATAATCGCTGCCACTGACCAACTGCATTCCCGACTTATTGCCGCCAACTAGGCGTAATAAAAACTCTAACCATTGCGGCCCCTCAAACCACCAATGACCGAACAGTTCTGCGTCGTAGGGGGCCACAATAATCGGCGCTTTTCCCATCCGATAACTCAGATCGTCAAGCTGTCGTTGTCGCTTCAAATAAAAGTCTTGAGCATGTTGCCTCGCTTTCATCAATGCTTGACGTGGCCGATAAGCCGCTTTCGGGCCACCTCCTCCCGTCACTCGCTGATATTTGATGCCGACGGGCACGCGAATCGTTTCTTCCAATAAATATGGTGCGAGATAACTCTCCGGAATAGTGGAATCATAACCGATATCGCAATGATATTCACGATAGTCGCCGTCGCCTGGATACCCTTCCTGCGCACTCCAGACTTGACGCGACGATTCGGGATCACGGGCAAAAGCCGCGACTCCGTTGGCGCAGGCTATCGGCGCATAAACGCCACATTCAGCTTGCGGTCTTGCTTGAGTTAAAGCATGGCTATCCACAAAAAAATAACCCAGACCGGCTTCGTCAAGCTGTATTTCCAAGCCAGGGTAATAACCGCATTCGGGCAACCAAAATCCTTTAGGCACAAAACCGAAGCACTGTTTGAAGGTTTCAACGCCCATGTTGATCTGATTGCGCACCGCACTTTCGGAAACGTTCAGTAACGGCAAAAAACCGTGGGTAGCCGCGCAGGTAATCAATTCCAGGCCGCCTAATTCAGCCTGTTTTTTGAAAGCCGCAACTAAATCACAATCATAATCCTGCCGATAACATTGCAATGCCGCCTTGAAATTACGTCGATATAAACGAGCCAAATACTGATATTCGGCTTGCTTGCGGGTTCTGGAAATTTCCTGCTCGGCTAATCTGATTAAACCTTGCAAATGGCGAACATAGCGCTGTTGCAATAACTCATTATTCAACATCGTCAACAAGGTCGGCGATAACGACAGTGTCAGTCGATATCGCACACGATCACGATTCAAGCGCTCGCACATGTTAAGCAACGGCAAATAACACTCGGTTATCGCTTCGAATAACCAGCGCTCTTCAAAAAAATGCTCATACTCGGGATGATGTACGTAAGGCAAATGGGCATGTAATACAATGCATAAACCGCCCCTATCCATCTTAAGTACCTAAGGAACGAGCATGAAATAACTTCGACAACTGTTGGAAGGGAGCTTGGTTAGCAATTCCCAATTTGGGGATCAAAAAGGGTGTCGGAGATACTTGGCGAGGGTTTCGGCAGCATGGAGCTACCCACAAGCACCCATGAATGGGCTTGCGACATCCTGTCAAGCGAGCCATCGAACCGCCGCAAAGCCTATTACTTGTAAGAGTTATTTTGTGCATATTCCTAAGTGAGTTTTATTGCTATTCTGCAGGCAGGATATACCGGCGCTCGAATAACTATCCATATCATGAAGCTCAAATCGTTCCGCTGGGCTCGAGTGAATCGGAGACGCCGGAGAAAAGGGGATTTCTTCGACATCGGGCTCGCTTAATGTTTGCCGAATTTTAGCGTCAATATCGGCTTCATCAAAGACTAAAGGCCTTGTTAGTTCGGTCACCGGTGTCATCGCAGAAGAAGGCATACTAACAGGCAGCGAGCGAACATATACAATAAAGTCTCCATTACTGTCGCATTGACCAATCGCCGCCGTATAAATTGCGCCGGCAACCGGCAATTGAATTTTAGCATTGGCGTACGAGGATACCTCGCCGGCATCAAACCATGGACGCTGATGCTCTTGACTATCCGTCCAATCAAGCTGCCAGAACAAGCGTAATATTAACGGATTATTCTTCGCCTGCAGCAGAGGAGTAACGCCGGCAATACGCCAATAGGCATGAAGATGATAGGGATCTATCGGTAAAATAATGAGCGGAGGAAAATTAAGCGGTTCAGCCTGACTGAATTGCAAAGGATGATAGGTATGACTAATGGTTTGACTGATGTGTTGGATTTCTTGAGACGATAGAGCGAGCTTAGGGTTATGCCTGGAATGCCAATATCTCATTCATTATTTCCTGATTTCATAAAACTTTTAGCCACATCCGCAGTACTGAAAAGTAAACGTCATATCGACATGAATCATTAGAGGATTATCCTGACTGAAGCCTTAAAGTGTCAATTTAAATTATACCTTTTGCACTAAAATTTCGGCGATGCTTAAGGAGGCACCGGGGTGATCGGCAAAGGCTTTGCTTACATGGACGTATTCACCCAGCACCTAAATTCCATAGCCCATAGCCCATGCTTAACCATCTAGGATAATTTAGGTACTAGGTTCACAGCGTCCTTTAATGGTCACCCCGGCGCCGAATTTTAATCTACGATGGGCATACTCTTTTTGCCAGCTAATTTTGCTAAAAAGGTAAACCCGAACAAATCTTAGGCAAACTGCAACCGGTTTAATCTCGCCCGTAAAGTTTAATCGCACGCGCCAAACGCTGACTGTGCAATGGTAATAATTGATCCCATGTAAAACGCCACAGCCAATTCCCTTCGGTCGTACCGGGAATATTCATGCGATGTTCGGTATCTAACTCAAGAATATCCTGCATTGGAATGATAGCGAGATTCGCAACCGAAGCTAAAGCGGTTTGTATTAGCGTATAGGGCATCGAGCTGACAGGCTGACCTAAGTATTCATAAACATAAGCTTGCTCTTTCTCGCTGATCTGACGGTACCATCCTAAGGTAGTATCGTTATCGTGCGTCCCGGTATAAACAACGCTATTTTTATCCAGATTGGCCGGTAAATAAGGATTACTCGGGCCGCCGCTAAACGCGAATTGCAGAATTTTCATGCCCGGCAAAGAGAAATCGTCCCTGAGTTTTTCGACTTTATCGGTAATCACGCCTAAATCTTCCGCTACCAATGCAATAGGCCCAAACGCATCGAAAATCGTCTTTAACAAGGCGTGCCCCGGCGCCTTGACCCAGCAACCATTCATTGCCGTGGGTTCGGACACCGGAATTTCCCAGGCGGCCTCCAATCCCCTGAAATGATCGATACGAATAATATCGAACATTTCGACTTGCGTCTTGATTCGATCAAGCCACCAATGGAAGCTATTTTTTTTAAGATATGACCAGTTGTAATGCGGATTGCCCCAACGCTGCCCCGTTTCCGAAAAATAATCGGGCGGTACCCCCGCCACTACCGACATTTCGAACTGCTCATCCAGTTTAAACACCTCCGGATGAACCCAAACATCGGCGCTGTCGTAAGAAACGAAAATAGGAATATCGCCAAACAACAATACACCATGGCGCGCCGCATAATCTTTAAGTTCTTGCCACTGTGTAAAGAATACGAATTGCTCGAATTTAATCGCTTCAATTTCAGTGCTTAGGCGTCTGGAAGCTTCTTTGAGCGCCGAAATATTGCGCGATTTATACCGTTCAGGCCATTGATTCCAGCTAAGGTTATTGAATTCTTTTCTCAGCGCGATAAATAAGGCGTAATCATCCAACCAAAACTTTTTGTCGATACAAAATTTGGTAAATTCGATTTTTTCGTGTTCGGTCGCGTGAAGCTTAAAGCCATAGTATGCGTGATTGAGTAAGCACTCCCTTGCAAATGACGGACTGCCGCCACACTCTTGACAACGCTCGCCACGGCTCAGCCAGCCTTTGTCAACCAACTTATCCAAGTCGATCAAAGCGGTATTACCTGCATGAGCGGAGATGCACTGATAGGGAGACCCATCATCGTGAGGCATGTTTAATGGCAAAGTTTGCCAAACCGTTACACCGACACTGTTTAGAAAGTCGACGAACCGATAAGCTTCCGGCCCTAAATTACCATTATCACTATTGCCTGGGAGTGAAGTAATGTGCAATAAAATTCCGGCACGGCGTCTATGTAAAATATCAATCACAAACGGCTTCCCTGGCTAAACGTTTTCAATACCCGGCCTCATCGTACCGCCCATGGCGGGAGCTCCGGATCCCTGAGTGAACGATAATGCCAGATAAGCCGGCGGATCTTCTCCTAACAACAGATAGAGATTACTCAAATTCAAACGAAACTGTTTTTCAAAACTGCTTACAGCTTCCCCCGGATTGTAATCGCCGAACCACCAAAACCAATCCGATCCCTCGCAAATGGCAAGCTGATGCTCGGCAAGAGCCAACTGTTCCTCGGTCAAGCGCCCGGTAGACACGACTTTATCAAACGCCCATTTGGCATCGCCCAACATATCCCAACCCCGGTTTTTATCGACATCGCCGATCCAGGTAGAAAAAGTTCCGTATACCCAACTTCCAGCCATCAAATTCGGAAGCGACTGTATTTCAATGGCTTGGTCGAGGCATTCGGAAAATGTTGTTAGCTGAATCTCGGAGTGATGACTCAAGTGTTTATAAAGCGCGCTGAGAAAGTGATATCCGTTTTGCGGAAAATACTCCCAAGCATTTTCGCCATCCATGATAATTGATACCACCTTATCCGTAGAAGTATCATGCTTATGGATTTGCTCCAAATGATTGACCAAATCGGCAACCGCATCGTCGGCATGCCATTTGGAATATTCAAATCCGATCAAATCCGATAAACCATCGTCCCTAAAAAAACAAGGAATACCGGTTCCACTAACGCGAAACGGATGATGCGGACTCACGCTATCGATACCTGATAATCGCAAGCTGTTATGCAACACGTTACCGCCGGTCGCAGCCCAATCGAACCCGAACTCGGAGAGCATCTTCAATGTCTCGGTACTAACCGCCCCTTCTGATGGCCAGCAGCCTCTCGGGGTGAACCCGAAAAATCGCTTAAAGGTTTCGACACCGTGTTTCAGATGCCATTTCACTCTTTCCTCGCCCCCCGGATAAGTATCCAGTTCGGGAAGCGGAGCATCCGGCATTGCCTGCAATGTACTTTTAATATCGATTAACAAAGGCATAATCGGATGCGCATAAGGCGTTACCGAAAGCTCGATACGTCCTTTTCTAGCCAACGCCTTGTATCGGCATATCGCTGTGGACAATTGCTCACCGATGACTTCGACAATTTCGATCCGTTCATGCAATGTGTAGCCTGAACCTTTTGCGATCAAACGCTTAACTCTGACATCAGTCAGTTTGACACTCTCGCCCATCCAAGCCAGGTGATACCACGCCAGAAGATCGCTAATGAATTGAGAATTCATATAACTCAACGCATCATGATTCTGCTCCATCCATTCGGCCATTTTGACCAATTTCTGGAAAGTCGGATATCTCCCGATCTGCCTCTCTCGATTGGCACGCATGCAATCCTTGACTAGTTTTAGCCGTGCATCGGGATCCGAGGGAATCGATGGAGCAACCAGTGCCGCCAACAACGGATCCTTAAATGAGATGCGATCATGCAGATAGCGACCCACTTGCCTCGCATAATCCTCGATTTGCTCTAGAAGGATCGGCGCAAAATTAACGACCGCTTTGGCTTCTGGCGCCGCTTCAAGGTGAGCGATCATGTCGACATAATCTTTCATGACGTGCAAATAAGTCCAAGGCAGTTGAAATTCGCCGGTTTGCAAATCACGATACTCTGGCTGATGCATGTGCCAACATATCACCAGCTTCAGTTTTTTATCTGACATAGTGCCTACTCTGTCCTAACATATCCGGGGTGACCAATACGACTCCCCCCGGGCTGACATGAAATCTTTTTTTATCGTCCTCGATGTTCTCACCGATTACCGTGCCTTGAGGGACTTCGCAACCTTTCTCGATGATTGCCTTGGTAATTCGGCAATGCCGTGCAATATTAACTTCAGGGAGCACCACGGCATCTTGTAATGTCGTGTAAGAATTAACCCGGACATTGGAAAATAACAATGAGTGCCTAACCTTAGCGCCGGAAATAACGCAACCGCCGGATACCATCGAATCGACCGCCTGCCCTCTTCTTTTGTCGTCGTCGAAGACGAATTTTGCCGGCGGCGTTTGTTCTTGATAGGTCCAAATCGGCCAGGTTTTATCGTATAAATTCAAATCGGGCTTGACGCCGATTAATTCCATATTTGCCGCCCAGTAGGCATCTATCGTCCCCACATCGCGCCAATAACTTTGATCACCTTGCAAATTCAGGAACGGATAGGCACTGACCCTGTATTTTTCGATAACCGCAGGAATAATATCCTTGCCGAAATCCCGATTTGAGCCTTTGGTATCGGCATCTTTGATCAACTGTTCGAATAAAAATGCCGCATTGAATACATAAATACCCATCGAAGCCAAAGCCTTATCCGGCTTACCCGGCATCGACGGGGGATTGGCGGGTTTTTCGACAAACGCTTTTACCCGTCGGTTTTGATCGACGTCCATGACTCCGAACTCGGTCGCCTCTTCTAGAGTCACCTCGAGGCAACCAATGGTCAAATCGGCATTATTGGCCACATGATCGGCAAGCATTTCGCCGTAATCCATTTTATAAATATGATCGCCGGCCAATATCAGAACATACTCCGGCCGGCGGGTTCGAAGAATGTCGATATTCTGATAAACCGCATCGGCTGTTCCCTCATACCAAGACGTTTCGAGGCGTTGTTGAGCCGGCATCAAATCGACATATTCACCGAATTCGCCGCGTAAAAAACCCCAGCCTTGTTGAATATGTCGAATCAAAGAATCGGCTTTGTATTGCGTTAAAATGCCGATTTTCCGGATTCCGGAATTAATGCAATTGGATAGCGGAAAGTCGACAATCCTGAATTTTCCGCCAAAAGGAACCGCCGGTTTGGCGCGCCAATCAGTCATATTTTTTAACCGTGAGCCGCGGCCGCCCGCAAGAATCAAGGCAATTGTATTTCTAGTTAGATGACTGACGAACCTGTCTTGAGGTTGGTTGATTGACTCTGACATTTTAATCCCCTTCTGGAATTGACTATTACATCTGTTGCTTAGGTGGTAACATTCCGATAAAAATCATTCTACTACATTGAGGCGTTTCGAAGTGAAAAAGCAATCCAATATGCCGCTGTGTGATGATTTATGCAAAATCATTGAAGCCAAACATCACGATCCTTTTTCCGTTTTAGGTCGACTCAGCGATAACAACCTGAACAAGGTAAGTCCGACCAAAATAAGGCTCTATTTGCCTTACGCCGATTCGGTCCGTTTTGCTGAGAAAGGCCCTGAAATACTTCGACTCGCAGAAACTGACTTTTTTGAATATACCGCTCAGCCCGGCGAATTACCAGAACATTATCAAATTTCTTGGATCGACAAAGAAGGCCAACAACACACCGATTACGACCCTTATGACTTTCCCGAGCAATTGCCGGAATTCGATCGTCATTTGTTCGGCGAAGGCAAGCATTGGCATATCTACCAAAAACTTGGCGCGCATCGACACAACATCGACGGAATCGATGGCGTATTATTTACCGTCTGGGCCCCGAACGCGGCGCGCGTTAGCGTGGTCGGCGATTTTAACCGCTGGGACGGTCGCTGTCACTTAATGCGGGTGCTAGGCAACAGCGGGATCTGGGAGCTTTTTATTCCGAGTCTCGACGCGGGCTGTTTATATAAATTCGAAATACTGAACCGTCAAAGCCAAGAAATTTTAATTAAAACAGATCCTTATGCCCAGCAATATGAGCATCGCCCTAAAACCGCTTCGATCGTCGTCAAAGAAGAAGCCTATCAATGGCAAGATGCGAAATGGATGACCTATCGCAAAACCCGCGACTGGCTACACGAACCGATGTCGATTTACGAAGTGCATTTAGGCTCGTGGCAACGGGACGATGCCGGCAATTTCTTGAATTACCGAGAGATCGCGAAACAGTTAATCCAATACGTCAAAGACATGGGCTTTACCCATATCGAATTATTGCCTATCACAGAGCATCCTTTCGATGCGTCTTGGGGTTACCAATCAACGGGTTACTTCGCCCCGACTAGTCGGCATGGGACGCCCGACGATTTCAGGTACTTTATCGACCTCTTCCATCAAAATAATATCGGCATTATTTTAGACTGGGTCCCCGCGCATTTTCCGAAGGACTTTTTCGCACTGGCTCGGTTTGACGGTAGCGCGCTCTATGAGCACGAAGACCCCCGCAAAGGCGAGCATAGAGATTGGGGCACCCTGATCTTTAACTTCGGCCGCAACGAAGTCAAAAATTTCTTACTGGCGAGCGCGATATTTTGGCTTGAAGAATTTCACCTTGACGGCCTTAGGGTCGACGCCGTCGCATCAATGCTTTATTTGGATTATTCCCGCGATGAAAACGACTGGATTCCCAATATGTATGGCGGCAACGAAAATCTCGAGGCAATCGCTTTTTTGCGAGAACTCAATACCGTAACCCATGAACAACACCCCGGTACGGCCATGATGGCAGAGGAGTCGACCGCTTGGCCTCAGGTAACCCGCCCGACTTGGACAGGAGGCCTCGGTTTTTCGATGAAATGGAACATGGGCTGGATGCACGACATTCTCGATTATATAAGCCGCGACCCGATACACAGGCGTTATCACCACGATCAACTGACCTTCGGCTTACTTTATGCCTTTACCGAAAATTTCGTCCTCCCGTTTTCTCACGATGAAGTCGTTCACGGCAAAGGCTCGTTACTCAACAGAATGCCGGGAGACGAATGGCGTAAATTTGCGAATTTGCGCCTACTTTATACCTTGATGTTTACCTACCCGGGTAAAAAATTATTGTTTATGGGCACTGAGTTCGGGCAAGGCACCGAATGGAATTTCAACCAACCCTTAGATTGGTATCTACTTCAGCATCCTCAACACCAAGGCTTGCAAACTTTGGTCAAAGATCTTAATCATTTGTATAAAAACCACCCCGCACTTCACCAATACGACTTCAATCACAGCGGCTTTGACTGGATCGATTGCCATGATGTCGAACAATCGGTTATCAGCTACCGCCGCAAAGGCACCAATGATGATTTGATCATCATACTTAATTTCACACCGATTGTGAGAGAAAACTATCATATCGGCGTGCCTTCCGAAGGGGTTTATTTTGAAATCTTTAATTCAGACTCTGCCTATTATGAAGGCAGCAACGTCGGCAACCGCGAGATACTTTCGAAACCGGAGCCTTGGATGGGACACCAACAATCGATATACTTGACTTTACCTCCGCTAGGCGGAATCATCTTGACGCGGCAAACGAAAGTTATAAACAACTCTGCTCCCTAAATAGAGTCCTGTTTGAGAAAGAAAACACAGCGTGCCGTTGCGCATCGCAAATTAACTGACGACTTGCCTAGCTTATAGAAAATTCGCTTCGATATTTATGCGTGATAGGCGCACCTACGGGCAAAATATCCGCCAAATAGAGCTGCCGCAGCCCCAAAAATGAACTTAACCCAACCTTAACATCTGCCGAACATAAGCTGTTGAATATTATGACAAAATTAATATTTCGGCATTACAAAGCCATTTTCGGTACATTTTTTTATCCTTATGATTCAATAGCATATCCCGTAGACACTACATTTGTTTAAAGCTGGTTTAAACTGATTCTTCAATAAAGCCGGACGATTCTACTACAGCAGACAGTGAGCCAATAAACCCTCAATCGACTATTTTGGTGAAATATACCTCGATAAACTTAATTCCTTGATATGCCTAGAACCGAATTTTGACTGCCATTAAATTTAATTATGAAACGAATTCTTTTTGTTACCAGTGAAGCACATCCTTTAATAAAAACCGGCGGCTTGGCAGATGTTTCAAGCAGCTTACCTAAGGCTTTGGCGGATCTAGGCCAAGATATCCGTATCATCATACCCAACTATCAAGCTATAAAAAAAACCGAAAACGTCCAACATCGGTGTACGTTGAGAATCAATAATTGCGATGTCAATATTCTCGAAACCCGCTTGCCGGATTCGAAAGTGATTGTATGGCTGATCGATTGCCCCCAGTTTTTTGACTACCCGGGCAATCCATATCACGATGAATACGGTAATGCCTGGGCAAACAGTGCCGATCGCTTTTCGCTGTTCTGCCGCATAACCGTGGAAGTCGCGATGAACAGAGCCTACTTAGATTGGAAACCGGAAATCGTCCACTGCAACGACTGGCAAAGCGGCCTGGTTCCCGCCTTGTTAACGCTGGAATACAATCGCCCGGCAACCATTTTTACGATTCATAACATGGCCTATCAAGGGATTTTTCCTTATTCGACCTACAATGCGCTTAATCTTCCAAGACAGCTTTGGAATCCAAATGCACTTGAGTATTACGGCAACATGTCGTTTTTAAAAGGCGGCATTGCTTGTTCCGATCGAGTAACGACGGTAAGTCCGACCTATGCCAAAGAAATTCAATCATCCGAGTTTGGTTACGGGCTAGAAGGCTTGTTAACCCATCGCAAGGAATTTCTAAGCGGTATACTCAACGGAACCGACAATGACTGGAATCCTGAATTCGACAGCAATATCGTCCAGCGCTACAACCATAAAACGCTCCATCACAAACAAACCAATAAGGCCGCATTACAAGAACGCCTCTCACTGCCTCTCGAGCCGTCCATTCCCATTTTCGGATTAATTAGCCGTTTGGTTGAACAAAAAGGTATCGACTTGCTATTAGAATGCTTGCCGGAATTATTAAGTATGCCAGTACAATTTGTCTTACTCGGTAGCGGCAACAAAAGCTTCGAACAACGTTTATATAATTTTGCCGAAGCCTACCCTGAAAAAATGTCTATTACTATCGGCTACGATGAACAATTGGCTCATTGGATAGAAGCGGGAAGCGATATTTTTTTGATGCCATCGCGCTTCGAGCCCTGCGGATTAAACCAAATGTATAGTCAACGCTATGGAACTTTGCCGATCGTAAGGAAAACCGGCGGCCTTGCAGATACGGTAGTCGATGCTCTACCCCATACGATTGACAACAAAACGGCAACCGGAATTACCTTCAATGAATCGACCCCCAGTTCGCTTCTGGAAGCCATCAAACGCGCGTTGATTTTATATAGGGTCCCGGAAATTTGGACACAACTGCAAACCAATGCCATGAAGAAAGACTTTTCGTGGAATAGTAGCGCTAAACAGTATTTATCGCTCTATGATCATTTATAACTCGATTAAGGGTTTGGTCGTAAATATACCCATATATGGACTCCTCGTTTATTGCAAGCCAAGTTTTCAAAAATTGATGTCAAAACAGAGATCAAGATTGCAGCCATATATCCGGTCTCTCAACAGAGGCTTTATTGCCTCAGGACTCCTGATGAATCTATCCG